>NZ_RZSG01000155.1:0-10051 GCF_003997725.1 Mesorhizobium sp. M4A.F.Ca.ET.050.02.1.1 | reverse complement strand
ACGCAAAGCTGCGCTGCAAAACGCTAGAAGCTGGTAAAAAACTTGCTCGAAACGCCTTTCGCGCTGATTCCCAACGACTTTCCGAGCCGGGCGAGCAAGCCGGGAAAAAGCAGACCTGGGGCCGGCACGGACAACGGTCGTGACAATCTGTAACGTTTCAGTGTATGGGAGTTTTGTCGGACTGGAAGCTACCCGCCTGACGATAGCGGGCGATTGCCGGCCGACCCGGCGACTGCTATGCGCCTGACGGGCGGGACGATATGGACAGGGACCAGACGGACAGGGATGGCGAAGCGCCGGCCAGGCCGACGCTAAAGACGCTTGCCTTCATGACGGGGCTGGGCGTCACCACCGTGTCGCGCGCCTTGAAGGACGCCCCCGAGATCGGCGCCGAGACCAGGCGGCGCGTGCAACTCGTCGCCAGGCAGATAGGCTACCGGCCGAACCGCGCCGGCGTGCGCCTCAGGACCGGCAAGACCAATGTCATCAGCCTCGTGCTCAACACCGAGCGCGAGATCATGAGCTTTGTTTCGGACATCATCTACGGTGTCTCGGAGGTGATCGCCGACACGCCCTATCACCTGATCGTCACGCCCTATTCGCGCTCGCAGGATCCGCTGGATCCGATCCGCTATCTGGTCGAGACGGGCTCGGCCGACGGCATCATCATTTCGCGCACCCAGCCGGACGATCCGCGCGCCCGCTACATGCTGGAGCGCGGCATTCCCTTTGCCACGCACGGCCGCACCGACATGGGGCTCGTGCACCCCTATCATGATTTCGACAACTACGCCTTCGCAGGCGAGGCGGTGCGCTATCTCGCCGGCATCGGCCGCAGCCGGCTCGCCCTGGTGACGCCACCGGTCGGCCTCACCTACTATGGCCATACGCTGAACGGCTTTGCCGATGCGCTGAGTGAAGTCGGCGCCAGCGAGGTGCCGTTCAACACCGTGTCCATCGACCAGTCGATCGAGCAGATCAGGATGCGGACGGCGCAGCTGATGCGGCGCCGGGACCGGCCGGACGGCTTCGTCAGCAGCGCCGCCGCGGCGACGCTCGCCGTCGTCGCCGGCATCGAGGATGCCGGCCTGAAGCTCGGCCGCGACGTCGACGTGGTGTCGAAGCAGTCGTCGGAACTGCTGCATCTGTTCCGGCGGGAACTGCTGGTCGTCAACGAGAACTTCCGCCTCGCCGGCTCCGAGCTGGCCCGCTCGGTGCTCGGCTGGATCGGCGGCGCCGAACCCGGCTCGCTGCAATCGCTCAGCACGCCGAGCGAGGTTCAGCCCTATCGCAGCTGATTGGCGCGACTTGAAAGGCAGGTCAGGCCGAGTCGGAGTCGAAGACGAGCGCGCGGCGATCAAACTGGGTGGCTTCCGGGAACCGGAGCGGAGCGTACTTGAAGTACGTGAGCACGCGCATGACCCCGAAAATCAGAAAGATTTTCGGAAAGGATCATGCGCTAGAGCAATTCCAGGAAAACTGTGTAACGGTTTTCCGTCCGGAATTGCGCAGAAACAATTAGTTAGAGCGGGTCGGCGATTCTATGAAACGCTGAACCGCTCTAAGTCAAAATGCTACAGCGTCCTTTGCGCGCCCGTCCGGACGCGCGGCGCTGTAGAAGCGCAGGAGGCCGCCATTTGCAGGCCGGCCTTACCTGCCCTTAGGCCGCGCCGCTGCCCCAGGGTCCATGGAACGCGCCCTGCTCGCCGATGCGCTCGAAGCCGTGCGCGCCGAAGAAGTCGCGTTGCGCCTGGATCAGATTGGAGGTGCCACGCCCCTGGCGGTAGCTGTCGAAGTAGGCGAGCGCCGACGACAGCGCCGGCACCGGCGAGCCGGCTTCCGACGCCCGCGCCACGATCCTGCGCAGTGAAGGATGCGCCTCCTGCATCATGGCGATGAAGGCCGGCGCCATCAGCAGGTTCGTCGACGCGCTGCCAGAGCCGAACGCCTCGGCCATCGTGTCCAGCATCTGCGAGCGTATGATGCAGCCGGCGCGCCAGATCTTGGCGATGGTCGGCATCGGCAGGCTCCAGTTGAATTCCTTCGAGGCGCCGCTCATCACCGCGAAACCCTGCGCGTAGGCGGCGATCTTGCCGGCGAACAGCGCCAGCTCCAGATCCTTGAGCAGGGCGGCCTTGTCGCCAGCGATCTTGGCGACGCCGATATTGCCATAGGCCTTTTCGGCCGCCTGCCGCTCATCCTTGATCGACGACAGCACGCGCGCCGCAACCGCCGCTTCGATCGCGGTCGCCGGAATGCCGAGCTGCTGCGCCTCGATGACCGACCATTTGCCGGTGCCCTTCTGGCCAGCGCGGTCGAGGATGATGTCGACCACCGGCTTGCCGGTCTTCGGATCGTCGGCGGCCAGCACCTTAGCGGTAATTTCGATCAGATACGAATTGAGCCGGCCCTTGTTCCAGTCGGCGAAGACGGCGCCGATCTCCTTGGGGCCCAGGCCGAGGCCGTCGCGCAATATGCCGTAGATCTCGGCGATCATCTGCATGTCGGCATATTCGATGCCGTTGTGGATCGTCTTGACGAAATGGCCGGCGCCGTCGGTGCCGAGCCAGGCGGCGCAGGGCTCGTCCTTGAACTTGGCGGAGATCGCCGTCAGCACCTTCTCGACGCGCTTCCAGGAGTCTTCCGTGCCGCCGACCATGATCGACGGGCCATGGCGCGCACCCTCCTCGCCGCCGGACACCCCCATGCCGATGAAGGTCAGGCCCGAGCCGGACAATTCGGAGAAGCGCCGCATCGTGTCGCGGAAATTGGCGTTGCCGGCATCGATGACGATGTCGTTGTCGGACAGCACGCCGCGAAGCGCCGCGATCTGCTCGTCGACCGGCTTGCCGGCCAGCACCATGATGATGATCGGCCGCGGCGGCCGGATCGCGGCGGCGAGCTCGTCCAGGCTGTAGCAGGGCACGACCATGTCCTTCAGCGGCCCGGCGCCCGCGACGAAGGCGTCGGTGCGCGACGGCGTGCGGTTGAAGACGGCGATGCGGTGCCCATGCTCGGCAATGTTGAGCGCCAGGTTGGAGCCCATCGTGCCAAGGCCGATCAGGCCGATTTCGGCTTTTTCCATCGTTTCTTCCCTGCTTTCCGAATTTTGTTGGGCCGTGTTTTGCCGGGATGATTGACGGGCCTTTGCGATGGCGTCAACCGCCTCGAGCAATTTGTCACTCGGCGCGGATGTCGATCGGTGCCTCGATCTTCACCACCTCGAAGTCCGAAACCAGAATATCGAGCCGCGCCGTCCAGCGGCCGGGAACCGGGATGATCAGGTTGTCGACGCGCCATGTGCCGTCGCCCGGCTTCGTCGCCGGTCGTTTGATCGGCTCGATGCCGGAATCGGGCTTGGACAGCACCAGTGTCACCGCCTTGGCGTCGAGCGGACCGAAATCGCCGCTCATGATCACCATCGAGGCGGCGACAGGCCCAGAATGGCCCGGCGTGATGCTGAGATCCGCCATCGCTTTCAGCGTGTGGATGTGGATCGACACCGGCTGCGCGGCGGCGATCGCCAGCGCGCGCGGCGGCGGCGTGAAGCGCCAGCCGGCGGCGACGGCGAAAATGGCGACGACGATCAGCACCTCGGCCCCGATCGAGCGCGCCAGCCGCCGCTGTACCTCCGTGGCGCCGGCTTCGGCCGGAGCCGTCAGCGTCCAGCGGTTGATGGTGGCGAGCGTGAACAGAAACAGGAGCAGCACCAGCTTGACCAGCAGCAGCCTGCCATAGGCGGTGCCGATCAGCGCCGCCGGCGTCTGCACCTGGATGACGGCAAGCACGATGCCGGCGGCGGCAAGCACGGCGACGACCGGCAGGATCGCGCGCGAAAACCGATGCAGGAAAGCCCCGGCATCCTTCGACTGCTGCCTCACCGAAAGCCCGAGCGGCACCAGCGCGCCGGCCCAGAAGGCGATGCCCGCACCGTGCAGGAACACCATCGGCCGCGTCAGCCACTGCGGCTCGGCCGCGCTGGCATGGCCGCTGGCGGCGAGCGCGGCGCCGACGCCAGCCAGCCCGGCAAGGGCAAGCGGCTTGCGGCCGCCGCGCGGCCCGGCCAGCGACAGCAGGCCGAGACCAAGCGCGATCAGCGCGATCAGAACGGTCCAGCCGAAGCTGGTGGCGAACGCGGTCTGCCAGACCACCGGCTGCGCCAGCCGGGCAAGCGGCGCGCCGAGCGCATCGAGCCCCTGCAGCCCGAGCGACATTGGCGCCGCCGCCAAGCCGCACAGGATCGCGCCGATGACGAAGCGCCGGCCGCAGCGTTGGTCCTCGGCCAGCCAGGCAAGCGCGAAGGCGCCGCCGACACCAAGAAACAGGCCAACATAGAGCAGGACCTTGCCGATCCAGATGGCTGACCGCAGGTCCCAGTCGACCGCCCCCCCAGCCACCGGTGGAGCGCTCGGCGCGCCGATGGAGAAGAGCACGGAGCCGCCGACCGGATGGCCATCCTCCGAAATCACCCGCCAGCTCAGCACATGCGTGCCGGCTTTCAGCGTCTCGGGATTGTCGATCTCGATGGTCTGATCGTCGAGCCGATAGGACGTCAGGACAAGCTGAGTGCCGTCCGGCCGCACCAGGTTGAGCACCAGCGGCGACACCGGCTCGCTGAAGCTCAGCGAGAATCTTTCCGGGCTTTGCGCCAGCACCGCGCCGTCCACGGGATCGGCGTTGATCAGCGCCGCATGCGCGAAGGCGCGGTCCGGCAGCGCCATAGCCGCAAACAGCAAGATGACGGCCAGAAGCCGGGCAAAAAGCCGGGCGGCTCGCCAGTCGTCGATGCAGGTCCTTGGGGAAGCGCTCATGCGACCATCGCAAGCAGGCGGCGCGCCCCCTGGAACGGAGCGCGCCGCCGGGAGATCATTTCTTCGGCAGGAGCTTGATGCCGGGCGCCGGATTTTCCAGCTCGTCGTCCTCCTGCCCGGCGGCCGGTATCTCGATCCAGCGCGCCGCGGCGCCGCCGTCGCATTCCTGCACGACGGGGAAGTAGAGCATCTGGCCGACGGGCAGATCCGCCGTCAGATTGGCTCTGAAGACGAACTCGTCATAGAATTCGTCCGGCAGATTGCCGCCGCTCCAGTCGACCTCCTTGACGCCGGTGGTCAGCGTCTCGCCATAGAGCTGGTAGGACTTCTCGTACTTGCCTTTCTTGGTCTGCAGCGTCCAGCCGGGTTTCGGCATCGGCTTCACCGAGATCATCCCTTCCGGAATCTGCACGCGCACGGCGGTCGTCGCCTTGCCCTCACAGCCATGCGGCAGGCGAAGCACCGCCTTGTAGGTCGAACCGACAGGCGCTTCCTGGGTTTCCAGCGTAACATGGGCCAGCGCCGCATTTGTCCCGAGCGCGAAAAGCACGCCGGCCGTCAAAAGATACTTGTTCATGATTGTCCCTCGAAGTTTGTGTGGTTGCCGGGTCACTCGGCGTGGTCCATGTCGGTGTCACCGGTTTCACCCATGCCTTCGACTTCGAACTCGACGGTTACGCTGCCGGCCTTCTCGAAGGTGAGCGTCGCCGGGAATTTTTCGCCCTGCTTGGGCTGCCGCTTCAGCCCAACGAACATCAGGTGGTAGGCGCCCGGCTTGAGCGCCACCTTGCCGCCGGCCGGGATTTCGAGGCCGCCGCTGACCGGGCGCATGGTCATGACGCCGTCCTTGACGCCCATCTCATGCAGTTCGGCCTTCTCCGAAATGTCGGAGGCAATCGCCAGCAGCCGGTCCGGCGAGCTGCCTTTGTTGATGATGGTGAAATAACCGCCAGCCACCTTGGCGCCGGCAGGCGTGGCCCGCGACCAGGGATGCTCGATTTCGAGATCGCCGGCCTTGAATTCATGCGCGAAGGCGGCGCGAGCGCCGACTAACAGCATGGCGAGGGTGGAAAGGACGATGCCGAGGCGCTGCCAGCGCCGGGATCGGTTGCTGCGGCCAGACGCGCTGGCCTGCGTTGCGGTAAGGGAAAACATGGTTGCTCCATGATGCGGTGACCGCACCGCCGCGACGCCGCGGACGGTCCGGACGTTGGATGAATGCGCCCGCGAAAGGTTCCGCGAGGCGAGCCGGGACGGATCAGGCCGTCGCTGGCGGCGCGCGCGGGTTCGATGGAGAGCGATCGCGGGCGAAATCGACATGGGTGAAGGCCGGCGGCGCGAACACCACGGCCTCGAGCACGAGGCTGCGGGCGAGAACACTGGCATCGGGCGGCGGCGCGTGGGCAGCGGAAACCATGCTGCAACCAAGCACGCAGCAGGCCGGCAGGTGCTGCTGGTGCGGATCACTGCCGGGAAGCTGGGTCGGCCCCTCATGCGTGCAGATGACATTGCCGAAGGCGTCGAGCTGCGCGGCGGCCGGCCCGGCCGCGAAGGCGCCAAGCGCCGACTGGAGCACAAGCACCAAGATCGCGACGAACGCGACCCTCATGCTCCATTGTCTCCGCCGGATGTCCAAGCTCTGCCTCTCCACGAGCAATGGCAGATACCTAGCATGCGGCCAACGGGGCGAAAATCGCCAAATCACGGCTGCGGCAACGCGGCGCGACCAATGCGTATCGCCGGGACCCGGGCGCGGCTCAGGCGTGTTGCGGCTGCCGCCCCTCGGGGATCGAGGTCAAGAGCGTCTGGCGCGCCGACTTCAGGTGCTTGCGGCAGGCGGCGTCGACTTTGCCGAGATCGCGCGACTTCAGCGCCGCGATATAGGCCAGATGCTCCTGGACGGCGACCTCGTTGCGCTCGCGCTCCTGCGCCTTGTTCCACTGGTAGTGGTAGTGGAAGATCATGGCGATGACGTCGTAGAAGTCGACGATGAAGCGGTTGTGCGATGCGCGGTGGATCAGTCGGTGGAAGCGCTCATCCAGCTCGGAAAACGCCGTGAAGCGCGTGGCGATTTCGCGCGCCAGCTGGCGATGCTCATCCTCCAGCCGGTCGAGATCGGACCAGACCGGGCTTTCCTCGGGCAAGGTGGCGAAAGCGGCGGCCGAGCGTAGCTCGAACATTTCGCGGATTTCGGTCAGCTCCAGCGCGAAAGCACGGGTAAAGCCCTTCAGCACCCAGTGGCTGTTGCGCCGTTTCTCGATCAGGCCGAAGCGGGAAAAGCGGATGAGGAATTCGCGGACGCTGGTGGTGCCGACGCCGATCTCGCGCGCCAGCTCCAACTCGTTGATCTGCATGCCTGCCTCGGCGCCGCCGGCCAGTAGCCGGCGCATGAATGAGCGCTCGATGATCTCGGCCAGCGTGTCGGTCTCCTCCTCGGGGAAGAAGTCATCCGGCCGCGGCGCGCGCAGCACCGTCTTGCTGCGCTTGTTCCAGGCGATCAGCCCGATTTCCGCCATGCGTGCAAGGATGCTGCGCACCGTGGTTCGGCTGACACCGAGCAGGGTGCCCAATTCCGGCTCCGACGGCAGGCTTTGGGTCTCATCGAGCAGCCTGAGGCAGCGATTATAGGCATCCTTGTAGACGTTGTTGCTTTTCGACATCCCCCGCCCCGTTGCGCGCCGGCGCTTGCAGTGCCCGGCCTGAAGCGCGATATGTTCCTAACGCATGCTTCCGGAAAGCTGAATCGCTTTTCGGACGCCGGCCGGACTGGCCCTTGCGCCCTCACAGACGGCGCCCTCGCGAAAAAACATTTGACGCAAAAATGTTTTTTCACGATAAAAGACATTATCCATTAACTGACGCGTGTCAATCCGCCCACGCACCCAGGAACATCCCAGGAAACCGCCCGTGAACGCCGCAAACAGCATCCTCCTGTCTCCCGCCGACAA
Organism: Mesorhizobium sp. M4A.F.Ca.ET.050.02.1.1; assembly: GCF_003997725.1. Taxonomy (NCBI): domain Bacteria; kingdom Pseudomonadati; phylum Pseudomonadota; class Alphaproteobacteria; order Hyphomicrobiales; family Phyllobacteriaceae; genus Mesorhizobium; species Mesorhizobium sp. M4A.F.Ca.ET.050.02.1.1. The sequence goes on along the minus strand of NZ_RZSG01000155.1, from coordinate 2,292 downwards.
TGTCGCGGTCGCCAATGGCCGCATCGAGATCGGCACGGCGTTGCCGGGTGGTGCTGTCGCCGTCGCGGTGATCGACCCTGGCCACAAGGTGGCGGTCAAGCCGATCGCGGCCGGCGAGGCGGTGGTGAAATATGCTCAGGCGATCGGCCGTGCCACGCTGGACATTGCGCCTGGCGAGCATGTCCATTCGCACAATTTGGTTTTCGAGAGCGGCCGCCTGCCGGTGGTGCCGCCGAGCGAGGCCGAGCACGCGACCGAGGCCGACCGTGCCCGCACCTTCATGGGCTACCGCCGCGCCGATGGCCGCGCTGGCACCCGCAACTTCATCGGCATCATCGCCAGCGTCAACTGCTCGGCCACCGTCTGCCACGCCATCGCCGACGAGGCCAACAGAACGCTCTTGCCGAAATATCCGGGAATCGACGGCTTCGTGCCGATCGTGCATGGCCAGGGCTGCGGCATGAGCGGCACCGGCGACGGCATGATGGTCCTGCACCGGACGCTCGCCGGCTATGCCCGTCATCCGAATTTCGGCGGCGTGATGATGGTCGGGCTGGGTTGCGAGGTCAATCAGTTGACCCTTTACGGCCAGAAGGGTGTCGCCGCGGGCAAGCGCCATTTCAACATCCAGGAAGCCGGCGGCTCGCGCAAATCGGTCGAGAAGGCGATGGGCGTGCTCGCCGAGATCGCCGAGGAAGTCGGTCACCTCAAGCGTGAACCGATTCCGGTCAGCGAGATCGTCGTTGGCCTGCAATGCGGCGGCTCCGATGGCATGTCGGGCATCACCGCCAATCCGGCGCTGGGCGCGGCCGTCGATATCCTCGCCGGCGTCGGCGGCATCGGCATCCTGTCCGAGACGACGGAGATTTACGGCGCCGAGCATCTGTTGGCCTATCGCGCGGCAAGCCCCGATATCGCGGCCAAGCTCGACGGCTATGTGAAGTGGTGGGAGGACCATGTCGCCAAGCACGGCGCCTCGATCGACAACAACCCCTCGCCCGGCAACAAGCGCGGCGGCCTGACCACCATCCTGGAGAAGTCGCTGGGCGCGGTCGCCAAGGGTGGCCAGACGCCGCTCAATGGCGTTTTCGGCTATGCCGAGAAGGTCACCGGCCACGGCCTGGTGTTCATGGACACGCCCGGCTACGATCCGGTCTCCGCCACCGGCCAGGTGGCGGGCGGCGCCAATGTCATTGTCTTCACCACCGGCCGCGGCTCCTGCTTCGGCTGCCGTCCGACGCCCTCGATCAAGGTCGCCACCAACTCGACCATGTACCACCAGATGGAAGAGGACATGGACGTCAATTGCGGCGTCATCGCTTCCGGCGAGAAGACCATCGCTGGCATGGGCCGCGAGATCTTCGAGCTCATCGTTGAGACGGCGTCCGGTCGTAAGACCAAGAGCGAGGCGTTCGGCTACGGCGACAACGAGTTCGTGCCCTGGCACCTCGGCGCGACGCTCTAACCACCGACAAATGATCGCGGGCGACCAGACGGCCCGCAAGGGGAGGCTTTATGAACAAACGCCGGATCGGCACCACTGCGCTCGAGGTCACCGAAATCAGCTTCGGTGGCGCCGCGATCGGCGGGCTCTACCGCGCCTGCCCACGTGAGCCGGCGATGGAAACGCTGCAGACGGCCTGGGATGGCGGCCTGCGCTATTTCGACACCGCGCCCTTCTATGGCTTTGGCCTGTCGGAGCGGCGAACAGGCGATTTCCTGCGCGAGAAGCCGCGCTCGTCCTATGTGTTGTCGACCAAGGTCGGGCGCCTGTTCCGCCCCGTGCCGGAAGACCAGGTGCCGGATCATTCCTATGTCGATCCGCTGCCCTTCGCGCTCGACTACGACTATTCCTATGATGGCATCATGCGCTCTGTCGAGTTCAGCTACGCGCGTCTTGGCCTCAACAAGATCGACATCCTGTTCGTCCACGACATCGGCACCTACACGCATGGCGTCGAGAAGACGAAGCTGCATTTCCGCCAGTTCATGGATGGCGGGTTGAAGGCGCTGGAGGAGCTGAAATCGTCCGGCACGATTTCCGCCTACGGCCTCGGCGTCAACGAGGTGCGGATCTGTCTCGATGTGCTCAGCCGGGCGCCGCTCGACTGCATCCTGCTCGCCAGCCGCTATTCGCTCCTCGACCGCAGCGCCGAGGCCGAGTTGCTGCCGCTCTGCCGGCAGCGCCGGACGTCCCTGATCATCGGAGGCGTCTTCAACTCGGGCATATTGGCGACCGGTCCGGTGCCTGGCGCGCATTTCGACTACCAGCCGGCGAGCAAGGATATCCTC
>NZ_RZSG01001559.1:0-394 GCF_003997725.1 Mesorhizobium sp. M4A.F.Ca.ET.050.02.1.1 | reverse complement strand
GAGCTGGGCTTGACGGGACGCGTAACATTCCTTGGCAGTCTTCCCCACATGGAGGTGAAACGACGGCTTCGCGCGGCGCATCTCTTTTTGCTGCCGAGTATCACCGCCAGCAACGGGGACATGGAGGGCATCCCGGTCGCGCTTATGGAAGCCATGGCCGCCGGGCTGATTGCGGTCAGCACGGTTCACTCGGGGATCCCCGAGCTCATCCAGGACCTGGAGACAGGATTTCTCGCACCCGAGCGGGATGTTTCGACGCTTGCCGGCAAACTTGCCTGGGTCGCCGAACACCCGAAGGAATGCGAAGCTGTCGCGCTTGCCGCTCGTCGCAAGGTCGAGGAAGAGTTCAACGCAGATATGCTGAATGAACGTTTTGCGCAGATCGTTACCCAAC
>NZ_RZSG01001558.1:0-394 GCF_003997725.1 Mesorhizobium sp. M4A.F.Ca.ET.050.02.1.1 | reverse complement strand
ATACGAAATCGTCGCCGAACAGCCCACGAACTGGACACCGGACCAGGGCGAGGCGGTGTGCCAGAACTTCCTGACGGCGCATCCCGATCTCGACCTAATCTTCAGCCATGCCGACGACATGGCCATCGGCTGCGCCCGCGCCATCAGCGCTGCGAGCTCGAAGGCTACGCTGATCGCCACCGGCGGGGGATCGAAGCTGGGCCACGATGCCATCCTTGCCGGCGAGATGTACGGATCAGTTTGCACCCGACCGAAGCTGCTTGGGAAGCTGATGTTCCAGGCCATGTATGAGGCCGCGACCAAGCCTGATACGCCGAAGGGTCGTTTCGTCAGCTACGACATGCCCCAGATAACGAAGGACAAGATCAACGACTGCCCGGAGCAGTGGTAAGAT
>NZ_RZSG01001557.1:0-394 GCF_003997725.1 Mesorhizobium sp. M4A.F.Ca.ET.050.02.1.1 | reverse complement strand
ATACTGGCCGAGCGCCAGCTCGTGGTCGCCGAGATTGGGCGCGGTCTTCCAAAGCGGATAGTGCGCGCCCTTGAAGCGGCCGGTGTGTTTCACGCTCGGGCGGATGCGATAGAGCCAGGAACGTTCGTTGGTGCCGCGCGGCGCGGTGAAGGGCGAGCCCGAAAGCTGCTCGGCGTAAAGGCCGTAGGCCGGCCGCTGCGGCGAGTTTCGCCCCTGCGGCAGCGAGCCGGGCAGCGTCTCAGTCTCGAAATCGTTGCCGAAGCCCGGCATGTAGGAAAAGCCCATCCGATCCTCCCTGATCACCGTCGTAGCCTCGCATAGCGCGGCCTGCCGGCGATGTTGACCAAACTGGTTTCATTTGTAACCATCGAAAATGTAACTATCAACGGCTGAC
>NZ_RZSG01001556.1:0-395 GCF_003997725.1 Mesorhizobium sp. M4A.F.Ca.ET.050.02.1.1 | reverse complement strand
TTCATGGACATTGCGACCCTGCTTGCCTTCGCGGCAGCCTTCTTCGTCTTTGCCGCGAGCCCAGGTCCGGACAATATGACGATCGTCGCCCGCACCCTCTCCAATGGCGCCGCGTCGGGCATCGCCTACGGCGCGGGCACGGTGGTCGGCATCCTCATCTTCCTGGCGCTCGCCGCCTTCGGCCTGTCGATCATCGCCGCCAAGATGGCGATCGTCATGACCATGCTGCGCTATGGCGGCGCGGCCTATCTGATCTGGATGGGCATCAGGCTGTGGACTGCCGTGCCAGTGGTGCCTGACCTGCAGCCCGTCTCCGGCCGGCGGGGCCTGCTGGCGACCTTCGCCACCGGCGTCGCGCTCAATCTCGGCAATCCGAAGATGCCGTTGTTCTATGT
>NZ_RZSG01001555.1:0-395 GCF_003997725.1 Mesorhizobium sp. M4A.F.Ca.ET.050.02.1.1 | reverse complement strand
CCGTTCGGCGGCCATGCTTGGCGTGAAGCCAGATTTCAGCCATGAAAATGGTGCAACGCTGGTTTCCTATCAGTGATTCTTGGGGCGCGCCGGCAACTGCGCGCTATTTTGTTGCGATGAACGGGACTCGATGCAGCTAAAAGAACTAGCCGGTATCCTGCCTGTCGAGGGAACAGCTTCCCCCGACCTGGTGGTCACCGGGATTTCCTCGGATTCCCGCGCGGTCAAGACCGGCGTCGTCTTTTTCGCGCTCGCCGGCAGCAAGGCCGATGGCGCTGCCTACGCGGCGGATGCCGCTAAGCGGGGTGCCGCAGCGGTCGTGGCGGGCAAGGGGAGCGCCCTTTCCGCGCTGCCGGTCCCGGTCTTTTCCGTCGACGATCCGCGGCTGGCCTTGG
>NZ_RZSG01001554.1:0-395 GCF_003997725.1 Mesorhizobium sp. M4A.F.Ca.ET.050.02.1.1 | reverse complement strand
GCCATAGGTTCCGCGTCGAGTGGAGCGCAGGATCAGACAAGGCGCGCGACCGCACCGCGCCAGACCGTCGGATCTGCGGGCTCGCCTAGATGCCGGATGCTCCGGCCAACCGGAGCTACGCTCCTCAGATTGCTTGTTGACCGGTCGAGGTTTTTCGCTTTCGACCCGATTTGGACCCGCGGCAGAACCGGCGAGATGCGAGGATGATTGCGGCTCTCAGAGACGTTTTTTTGCAGAAGGTGAGTGCACACCCGATGGTGGGGCTTGAGCAGACCGCCCCCGACACGGTCGACGCTCCAGGAGGGCATAGCGTAGCGGCCCAAACGGAGTCCGACGACGTGCGGCTCATCCTGCGCCGCTGGCAATCCGCCTGCGGCACAGGTCCCCTCCCGCCC
>NZ_RZSG01001553.1:0-396 GCF_003997725.1 Mesorhizobium sp. M4A.F.Ca.ET.050.02.1.1 | reverse complement strand
CTGCGCGGCGATCCATCTTGGGGAGAAGGGAAGATGCTACAGGTCGAACAGCGCAATCTTGCGCTTGTCGAACTTAATGCCGATCTCGCCGCGCACCAGCTTCAGCGCCTGTTCGCCGAACACCGCCCGCCGCCAGCCCTGAAGAGCCGGCACATCGGCATCCTCGCCCTCGGCCGCGATGCGGTCGATATCGTCGCTGGAGGCGAGCACCTTCGAGGCGACGCCTTCCTTTTCGGCGATCATGCGCAAGAGCACCTTGAGCAGCTCCGCCGCGGCACTCGAACCTTCGGGCGGCTGGAACGTCTTCGGCAGCTTCGGCATCGCCTCCCTGGGCAGGGCAAGCGCGGTGGTGACGGCGCCCAGCAGCGCCGTTGCGGTCGCCGAGCGCTCCCAACC
>NZ_RZSG01001552.1:0-397 GCF_003997725.1 Mesorhizobium sp. M4A.F.Ca.ET.050.02.1.1 | reverse complement strand
GATCGGCACCATGCCGCACGCAAAGGTCATGAAGGCGATCGAGCTCTACGGCACCAGGGTGGCGCCGATCGTGCGCAAGGAAACAGCGAAGGCAGCACCAGCCGAACCCGTCGCCTGACGGCGGGCCGGACGCGTTCCAACGACCGAAGCCGCGGCTCCATCTTCGCCGTCGGCGCATTTCCTGTCCGGCCGAAGTCATTGCCGGCTAACGGAACTTTGCCGTCGGAAGCACGTTTTCGCGAGGAAGCCGCATCATCATTTGCGGCGTGCCCGAGGGAAACGATGAAGGCCGAACCGACCGCTTCGGGCACCGGCGCCACCGGGACGCCTGATCCGCGCGAAGACACACGCGCGGATACGCATTTGATACGGTCGCTGCTCATCGGCATCTTCATCC
>NZ_RZSG01001551.1:0-397 GCF_003997725.1 Mesorhizobium sp. M4A.F.Ca.ET.050.02.1.1 | reverse complement strand
CCTGCGCATCCTGCGCTTTTTCCGATTCTTTGCCTGGTATGGCGACGGTCGACCCGACGCCGAAGGGTTGAAGGCCTGCGCGCGGCTGAAGGACGGGCTCGGCCAGCTCTCGGCGGAGCGCATCTGGTCTGAACTGAAGAAGCTCCTGTCGGCGCCGGACCCGTCACGCGCTCTTTTATGGATGCGTCAGGCCGGCGTGCTTACCAGCGTTCTGCCGGAAAGCGAGAAATGGGGCATCGACGCCATCCATGGGCTGATCCGGACCGAGAGGGACCTGGGCTGGACAGCCGACCCGCTGCTTAGGCTGGAAGCCATGGTGCCGCCTGATGCGGCGCGGCTGAAGACGCTTGCCGGAAGACTGAAGTTTTCCGCAGCCGAGGCGGAGCGGCTGCGGCAT
>NZ_RZSG01001550.1:0-397 GCF_003997725.1 Mesorhizobium sp. M4A.F.Ca.ET.050.02.1.1 | reverse complement strand
TCGTCTATGACATCAACCCGGCAAGCGTCGCCGCTTTGGTCAAGGACGGCGCCGTCGGCACCGCCTCGATGGAAGAATTCGTCGGCAAGCTCGCCAAGCCGCGCAGCGCCTGGCTGATGCTGCCGGCGGCGATCACCGGCAGGATCGCCGACCAGGTGGCGGCATTGATGGAGCCCGGCGACATCATCATCGATGGCGGCAATTCCTACTATCACGACGCCGTTGACCAGGCCGCCGAGCTGGCGGCCAAGGGCATCAACTATGTCGATGTCGGCACCAGCGGCGGCGTCTGGGGCCTGGAGCGCGGCTACTGCCTGATGATCGGCGGTCCGGACGAGGCGGTGCGCCATCTCGATCCGATCTTCGCCACGCTAGCGCCCGGCGCCGACGCCGGGAG
>NZ_RZSG01000154.1:0-10085 GCF_003997725.1 Mesorhizobium sp. M4A.F.Ca.ET.050.02.1.1 | reverse complement strand
GGCTTCCGCCGACGGCGTGAAGGCGGCGTTGATGACCGGCACCTGCGCCGGGTGGATGGCCATCTTGCCGGTGAAACCGTCGCGCTCGGCCTCGCGGCACTCGGCTCCGAAAGCTTCCATGTCGCGGAAATCCGGAAAAACGGTGTCGATCGCCGCGACTTCCGCCGCACTGGCCGCAAGGATGGTCATGGCGCGGGCAAGGCGGAAGACGTCGGTGTAGCGGCCGCTCGCGTCGCGCGCGGCGCGGGCGCCGATCGCGGCCGACAGATCCTCGGCGCCCCAGGTGAGGCCGGCAAGCCGCGCGCTGGCGCGGGCATAGGTTGCGGCCGTCAGCACGCCCGCCGGTGTTTCGGTGATGATCGGCAGGATCCTGATCGCGCCGTCAGGCAGGCCGTTTTCAGCCTCGTGCACCCTGAGCTTAGCCGAGAGCTGCTGGACATCCTGGCCGCTGTTCGACTTCGGCAGCATGATGCCGTCCGGCGCGGCTGCAACAAGCGCCGTCAGATCGTCGTCGGTGAGCCCCGTCGACAGATCGTTGACGCGCACATAGATCACGGATGCCGTCTGGTTCCTGTGTCCGGCGATGAAACGCGCCGCGATGTCGCGCGCCAACCGTTTGTTGCCCGTCGCGACGGAATCCTCGAGGTCGACGATGACCACGTCGGCGCCGGCGGCAAACCCCTTTTCGAGCTTCCTTTCGGAATCGCCCGGAACGAAAAGCAGCGAGCGCATCAGCCTGCCTTCTTCAGCATCATCGCCTGCCTCGTGCATTTGGCGACGAGAACATCATGCTGGTTGTAGGCGCGGTGTTCGAACTCGACAATGCCGCGGTCAGCCTTCGATTTGGACTCGCGCACCGAAATCACCGTGGTCTCGACACGGATGGTGTCGCCATGGAAGACCGGGTGCGGGAACACGGTTTCCTTCATGCCGAGATTGGCGACAGTGGTGCCGACGGTGATGTCGTTGACCGAAATGCCGATCATCAGGCCGAGCGTGAACAGCGAGTTGACCAGCGGTCTGCCCCATTCGCTCCTGGCGGCGAAGTCGAAGTCGATGTGCAGCGGCTGCGGGTTCAGCGTCATCACCGAAAACAGCATGTTGTCGCTCTCGGTGACGGTCTTGCGCAGCGTGTGGCGGAAGACGTGGCCGACGACGAACTCTTCGAGATAAAGCCCGGCCATGCACGATCTCCTCAGCGCCTCACGGGTTGATAGGCGCTGCCTGCCGCGCCCGCAAGCCAGTTAATAAACATGGTGAACCGTTCGTAAACCATTTCAGGCCTACGGTTTCCAGCGGGGCCGGGCCGTTCCGGCAAGGGGCGTAAGCAGGCGGTATGATTGTTTCGCATTTCCTGAAATGGATTGACACGGCAAGGGTTGCCGAGCGCGCCGCCGCGGCCAGCGCGCTGGCTCGCGCCTATATCAATTCCGACCTGCCTTTCGAGGACCGCTGCGCCGCGGAAGCCGCGCTGACGCTGCTGCTCGATGATGCCTCGTCGAAAGTGCGGCTGGCGCTGGCCGAGGCGCTGTCGATGAGCCATCACGCGCCGATACAGATCATCAGCGCGCTGGCTTCCGACCAGCCGGAAGTGGCCGCGATGGTGCTGGCGCGTTCGCCGCTGCTTACCGATGCCGATTTGATCGATCGGGTCGCCGGCGGCCAGAAGGCGACGCAGAAGCTGATCGCCGACCGGCCTGTCGTCTCGATGGCGCTGGCGGCGGCGATCGCCGAAATCGGCGAGCCGGAGGCCTGCGCGGTGCTGCTCGCCAACAGCGGCGCCGACATCGCCACGCTAAGCTTCCGCCGCATGGCGGAGCGCCACGGCCATCTGCCGCTGGTGCGCGAGGCACTGGTAGCCGACCGCCGCTTGCCCGCCGACTGCCGGCACATGCTCCTGGTCAAGCTCGGCGAAACGCTGAAAGGTTCGCCGCTGGTGCTGGCGCTGATGGGCGCCGCAAGAGCCGACCGCGTGATGCGCGATGCCTGCGCGAAGGCCTCGGTGACACTGATCGAAGGCACGCGTGCGGAGGAGCATGCCGCGCTCATCGAACATCTCAGGCTGCGCGGTGACCTGACCGCCAGCTTCATCATCCGTACCATCGCGCATGGCAAGGTCGACTTCTTCGGCTCAGCGCTGGTGGCGCTCGCTCAGCAGTCCGAGCAGCGAGTGAGGGCTCTTATGGCCGGCGGCCATGACGTAGCGCTGCAGGCTCTGTTCCGCAGCGCCGGCCTTGCCGCGGCCACCCACGGCATCATCCTGCGTGCGCTCAAGGTGTGGCGCGAAGTGGCCAATGGCAAGCGCATCGCCGGCGTGCAGGAAGTGAGCTGGCTGATGCTGAAGGAGCTCGGCGGGCAATCGGCCGAGGGCGATCTTGCCGGGCTGGTGAAGTCGATCCATCTCGAAGCCCTGCGCTACAATGCGCGCGGGCATGCTCTTGCCATAGCGGCGGCCTGACCTGACGCAATTCCGGACGGAAAACCCGTTTCTTACTTTCCCGGAATTGCCTAGGCCTTGTTCTTCATGAAGAAATCGGGGTGGTCCTCCATCGCCGCGGCGATGATGCGCAGCGAGGCGGCGATCTGCAGCATTTCGGGCCGGTCGCTTCGCTCGGCGATGCTCGCCGCATATTGCCTTGCGACGGCGACGGTCGCTGTCTGCGGCTCGCCCGGCCTCCTGAACAGCAATTCCCGCGCCAGGCCGCGCAGGAAATTGCCGACCGACTCCATGGTCTCGCGCGGAACGAGGGAATTCAGCTGGGCGCTGCGCAGCCGCAGAACCTCAAGCCCGACGGTCACGACGGCGATGCTGCCGCCCAGGATGGGGTCGCCTCTGCGACCCGTCCGCTGCAACTGCGGCATCAGCTGGTTGATGCGGTCGTAGGCCAGACTCTCGAAGGCCGAACGCCGGGGGATGCGCTCATGCAGGCAAAGCCGCGCCAGGTCTTCCCGCATTGCCTGGGAGATGCGGTCGACGGTGACCCAGGGATCGGCCGGCAGCACGACGATGAAGACGCCGATGGCGATCAGAATGCCGACCAGGATCGAGGCCGACCCGGCAAGAAACGGGCCGGGATCATAGACCATCTGCTGGTGCGGGCTGAGGAAGGCAAGGAAGTTGATGGCGAAGGCGGTGGCGACGCCGACATGGCGCGGATTGGCCATGCCGAGCGCTGCCGGCACCATGATCGGCACGACGAAGAGCGCGAACCAGCCGAAGCCGGGCCACGCCGGCAGCGCTATCTGGCCGACAAGGAATGCAAAGGGAAGCGCCAGCAGCGTTCCGGTAAAGAAGCCCCAGGCCGACTGGACCGGATCGGGGCGCGAGGCGAACAGGCTGGAGACGACGGCGACGAGGATGACGGTGCCGGCCGTCTCCGACCATTTTGTCGTCAGCCAGAAGGCCGCCACCAGTAGCGTGGCGAGGCCGGCGCGCACGGCGTTGCGCCATGCGGCGTGGTAGTCCCGGTGCACGACCAGTGCCGGCTGGCGCCGGTCGCGGGACGGCCGCGAGACCGGCGAGCGCAGCGCGTCGAGGCCGCGCATCACCTGCTTCAGCGCCTCCGCGAAATCGGCGGCGATGGCAAGGCGGGTGAGGGTGCCAACCTTGTCCTCGTCGGGCCCGGCGGGCACCGGCGGGGCCTCTCGCGCCTTGCTGGCGATCGCGTCAAGCCGCGCCACCCAGGGACCGGTGTCGTCGAGCGCGCCGGGTGTCGCCGCCAGTTCGCCGACGAAAGCCTTCAACTCGCTGCGAACCGGGATGAGAGCCGCGTTCTTCGGCGCGGCATGGCTATGCAATGCACGTGCCGCCGAGAGCGCCCACAGAAGCTGGCCGATCGTGCGACGGACCGGATGGGCGCGGGTGGCGAAGCTTGGCGCCTCGAGCCTTGCATAGGTGCGCATCTCGGCCAGCGTCTGGGCGTCGGTGATCAGCTTGCGCTGGAGACCGGCAAGCGTTGGGGCGTCACCGCCCGAGAAGGCGCCGCCGGCGTAGGTGGCAAGATCAAGGATGCTGCGCTTCAGCCTGGATATGATGGCGTCTGCCGCCAGCTTAGGCAGGATCAGCCGGCTGGTCAGGCCGGCGCAGACGATGCCGAGCACGATCTCGGCGCAGCGCGCGACGGCGAGATCGACGACAAGGTGCGGCTGACCGAACGCGGGCAGGCCGATGATCATCGCGGTGTAGCCGGCAAGCGCGGCGCCATAGGCTTCCGGATTGCGCAGCAGCGACGAGACCAGCGTGCAGATCCCGATCCAGATCGCGAGCGCGGCGACCAGTAGCCAAGGGTTGGCGCCGAACAGCGAGGTGATGCCGATCGCGGCCAGGCCGCCGGCCAATGTTCCGATCAGCCGGTAGAAGCCCTTGGCCAGCACCATGCCGGCGACCGGCTGGGCAACGATGAAAACCGTCATCATCGCCCATTGCGGATGATCGAGCCTGAGGGCATAGGCGGAAAGAAGCGCGACCAGCCCAGCCGACACCGTGCGCAGGGCGAAGATCCAATCCGAACGCGTCGGCTGTGTCAGTCCGCCGAACCTTGCCTCGATAACATCCTTCAGCCGCGCCAAGGTCACATGCTCGTCTCCGCACCGGAGCCTGATATGGACCGGTCGGCGGTCAGATATCCAGCACGTCCGCCTCGGCGAATTCGGCGCGCTCCTGGATGAAGCGGAAGCGCGCCTCCGGCTTGGTGCCCATCAGCGCGTCGACCGCGTCCTTGGTCGCCGCTTCGGCGTCGATCACGTCGACCCTGAGCAGCGTGCGCTTCCTGGGATCCATGGTGGTCTCCTTGAGCTGAGAGGCCATCATCTCGCCCAAGCCCTTGAAGCGGCCGATCTCGACCTTGGCGCGGCCTGTGAACTCGGTGCGCAGCAGCTCGTCCTTGTGCGCGTCGTCTCGAGCATAAGCGATCTTGCCGCCCTGCCGGATCGAATAGAGCGGCGGCACCGCCATGTAGAGATGGCCGCCACGCACAAGGTTCGGCATCTCCTGATAGAAGAAGGTGATCAGCAGCGAGGCGATGTGGGCGCCGTCGACATCGGCGTCTGTCATGATGATGACGCGGTCGTAGCGCAGGTCCTCGTCGCGGTATTTCGAGCGCGTGCCGCAGCCGAGCGCCTGGACAAGGTCGGAGATCTGCTGGTTGGCGGCGAGCTTGTCGTTGCCGGCGCTGGCGACGTTGAGGATCTTGCCGCGCAGCGGCAGCACCGCCTGGCTGGCGCGGTCGCGCGCCTGCTTCGCCGAGCCGCCGGCGGAATCGCCTTCGACGATGAACAGTTCGGCACCGGCGGCGGCGTTCTGCGTGCAGTCCGCGAGCTTGCCCGGCAGGCGCAGCTTGCGCACCGCGCTCTTGCGCGACACTTCCTTTTCCTGGCGCCGGCGCACGCGCTCGTCGGCGCGCGCAATCACCCAGTCGAGAAGCTTGGAGCCCTCCTGCGGATTGTCGGCCAGCCAGTGGTCAAACGGATCGCGGATGGCGTTTTCGACGATGCGCATCGCCTCGATCGTCGCCAGCCTGTCCTTGGTCTGGCCGACGAATTCCGGCTCGCGGATGAACACCGAGAGCATGCCGGCGGCCGAGATCATGACGTCTTCCGAGGTGATGACCGAGGCGCGCTTGTTGCCGATGAGATCGGCATAGGCACGCAGCCCGCGCGTCAGCACGTTGCGGAAGCCGGCCTCATGCGTGCCGCCTTCGGCGGTCGGGATGGTGTTGCAGTAGGAATTGAGGAAGCCGTCGCCGCCGAACCAGGTCACCGCCCATTCCAGCGATCCGTGGCCGCCCTGCTTGTCGCTTTTTCCCGCGAAGACCTCGCGCGTGACCTGGAATTCGTCGCCGAGCGTGGCCTTGAGATAGTCCTTCAGGCCGCCCGGGAAATGGAACTCGGCCTTGGCCGGCGTCTGGTCCTTCTCCTTGATCAGCGACGGATCGCAGGTCCAGCGTATTTCGACGCCGCCGAACAGATAGGCTTTCGAGCGGGTCATGCGGTAGAGGCGCGCCGGTTCGAACGCGGCGCCCTTGCCGAAGATCTGCTCGTCGGGGTGGAAGCGGGTCCTGGTGCCGCGGCGGTTATGGACCTCACCAAGATGCTCAAGACCGCTCACCGGGATACCGCGCGAGAAGCGCTGGCGGTAGAGCTGACGACCCCGCGCGACTTCGACCTCGAGATGGTCGGACAGCGCGTTGACGACGGAGACGCCCACGCCGTGCAGGCCGCCGGAGGTCTCATAGACCTTGCTGTCGAATTTGCCGCCCGAATGCAGCGTCGTCATGATGACTTCGAGTGCCGGCTTCTTGAATTTCGGATGCGGATCGACCGGGATGCCTCGTCCGTTGTCGGTGACGGTCAGGAAGCCGTCGGCCGACAGCTCGACATCGATGAAGGTGGCATGGCCGGCGACCGCCTCGTCCATCGAATTGTCGATGACCTCGGCGAAGAGATGGTGCATCGCCTTGTCGTCGGTGCCGCCGATATACATGCCGGGCCGACGCCGCACCGGCTCAAGGCCCTCCAGCACCTCGATGTCGGCCGCGCTGTAGCCTTCGCTGCCGTCGCGCGAGGCGGCCGGGCGCTTGGCCGCCGCCTGCACCAGCGGATCGGCCGGGCGCGTGGTGGCGCGAACCGGTTGCGGCTGCTTTTCCAGGTTGCCGAAAAGGTCGTTGCTGTCGTCCATGCTGGCCATTAGTCCGGTACTGCGAATCACTCTTCGATACTGCCACGCTTTTGACGGGCGAACGAGGTTCCTGTTCCGTTCGGGGAATTCGGCTCCTCTTACTCCAAAACCTTTCGATAACCAAGCTGGCGGAAATAGGTCGAATCCAACGGGTTCGGATACCTGATTCTTTAACAATAACCCCTAGCGTGAGCCCCAACGAATAAAAGACCACGGGCGTCAGGGGTTTCGCGTGAGGGGCAAGGCCATAACAATGATCGGCATCGCCGCCGTCTTCGGCGCGATCTCGATCTTTGCCGCGGATTTCTGGGTCAAGAGCCAGGCGAAAGCCGATTCCGAAGAGAAAACGGCTTCGATCGCGATGCCTGCCGAACCGAAGGTCGAGTTCAAGACCATTGTCGTGGCCAATGCGCCGCTGCGCTACGGCATGCAGCTCGACAAGGCGCAGCTCAATGAAATCCCGTGGCCGCAGGATTCTCTGCCGCAGGGCGCGTTCACCTCGGTCGACGAACTGCTGAAGCAAGGCAGTCGCGTGGTGCTGTCACCGATCGAGATCAACGAACCGGTGCTGCTCACCAAGCTGTCGGGGCCGAACGGCCGCGCGACACTTTCCAACATGCTGTCGCCCGGAATGCGGGCGGTGACCATCCGCACCGATGAGATCGCCGGCGTTGGCGGCTTCGTCACGCCGGGCGACCGCGTCGATGTCGTGCTGACGCGTGATGCCGGCGATATCCAGGAAGTCGCCAAGAACGCGCAGGGCGCATCCGGCTCGACGATCACCTCTGAAATCGTGGTGGCCGATGCCAAGGTCCTGTCCGTCGGCCAGGGCGCCGACGAGCGCCAGACCGAGCCGCAGGTTGCCAATTCGGTAACCCTCGAGGTGACGACCGAGGGCGCGAAGCAGGTGGCGCTGGCCCGCACCGTCGGCACGCTGTCACTGTCGCTCCGCTCCGCCAGCGACAGCAGCGCCGGCAAGGACGGCCTCACCACGATCTCATCCTTCGGCGGCTCGGTGGCGGCAAACGCGGGGGCGGCTGCCGGCGCGCTGTTCGAGGCGGTGGCGAAGGAGCCGGAGAAGCCGCAGTTCAAGACAATCATCGTGACGCGCGGCACGAAGGCCGAGGAATACAAGGTGCCATCGCCGGACCAGCAGCAGCAATAGCCGGTGGGGACCGGCGGGGACAGGACAATGTTTGGGCTGAACATACATAGCGTGAAGCGGGGGCGGCGCCTCGCGGGCGTGTTTGCCGTGGCGGTTTCACTGGCCGGGGTCGGCATGCTTGTCCTCAGCGGGCAGGCGCGGGCCGGCAATGACATCGTCTATGTCTCGGCGACCAAGAACGCATCGATCAAGGTGGCCAAGGGAAAGCCGCGGACGATCATGACGAGCGCGGCCTTCTACCAGATCGTCATCGGCGATCCGGAGATCGCCAACGTCAATCCGCTGACCGACAAGTCCTTCTATGTGCTGGGCAACAATCTCGGCACCACCGGCATCGCGCTGTTCAATGAGAACAAGCAACTGGTCGGCACGATCGACATCGAGGTGACGCTCGACACCGAGCAACTGGCGAACACCATTCGCGCCAGCGTGCCGGATGCCAAGATCAACGTCGGCTCGGCCAATGGCCGCGTGGTGCTGTCGGGCGAAGCGGACGATGCGGTCGCGGCCGAAAAGGCGAACAAGATCGCCACCCGTTTTTCCGGCAACGAGGAAGTCATCAACTCCGTCAACATCTCGTCCTCGCAGCAGGTCCAGCTCAACGTCCGCTTCGTCGAGATCAATCGCCAGGCCGGGATGGATCTCGGCGCCAAGTACAGCGCCAATTTCGCCTATGGCCTTGGCGGCCGCAACGTGGCGATCGAACCGGGCGATATTCCGGCGGCCGGAACTGGCGAGGTCATCGGCCGGCTGTTGTCGAACGGCGTTTCGATCGACATCGCCATCAAGGCGCTGGAGGAGCGCGGCCTTGCCCGGCGGCTGGCCGAGCCGAACCTGATCGCCCGTTCGGGCCAGACGGCGAGCTTCCTCGCCGGCGGCGAGTTCCCGATCCCGGTCTCCGAGGAAAACGGCAAGATCAGCGTCAGCTACAAGAAATACGGCGTCAGCCTGGATTTCACCCCGACCGTGCTGAAGGACGGGCTGGTCAGCCTCGACATCGCGCCGGAAGTGTCGTCGATCGATGCGTCCGCCTCCTACAATATCGGCGAGATCTCGGTGCCCGGCTTCATCGTGCGCCGGGCCAAGACCTCGGTCGACTTGAAGAACGGCCAGAGCTTCATGATCGCCGGCCTGCTGCAGTCGCAGAACGACATCACCACCTCGCGCCTTCCGGGTCTCGGCAAGCTGCCGGTGCTGGGCTCGCTGTTCTCGTCCAAGGCCTATCAGCGGCGCGAGACCGACCTGGTGATCATCGTCACGCCCTATCTGGTCAAGCCTGTCGATCCGTCGAAGAAGATGGTCGAGCCGACCGACGGCACGCAGCCGGCCAGCAATTCGGACTACTTCCTCAACAATACCGAGGAAGTGAAGGCTTCCGACCCGAACCGCGCCCTGGCGATGGCCGACGGCCGCGTCACGCAGCCCGCCGCGCCGACGGCAGGGCATTTCCTCGACCTGCCGAAGGATTGAAGTCATGCGTCCGGTTCCAGGCTTGATGGTTGCCCTGCTGCTCTCCGGTCTCTGCGGCTGCACCAGCGACGACTATGTGCGCACCGAGGGCGTGACGCCCGCCGCCGGCAACGCGCAGGCGGCCAATACGGTCATGCAGATGGTCGATCCGTGGAAATACGGCGTCCAGAACACCAGGCTGCTGGTGCCGGCGCAGCGCACCGGCACGTCGACGGCCGCCGCGGCCGGCGAGGCGGCGGGTGCCAAGACGGCTGAGACGACGAGCGCGACAACCAACTGATTTGGCACTGACCAGGCGGGCTGACGACATGGCAAGCGGCATCAAGAGCAAGAAGATACTGCTCGTATCCACCGACAGGACGTTCCTGCAGGACACCCGCACGGCCTTCGCTGCTTCGGACGTCATCGAGCTTTTGACGGTCGACAAGAGCGTCAACGAGTTGCGCGGCGAAGTCCAGGAGACGGATTTCGGCGCGCTCATCGTCGACATGGACGCGGCGAAGCTGGAAGAGATCGAATCGCTGCAGCGCATCATGCGCCGGCTGGAAGGCCGGGTCCCGGTGGTCGTGGTCACGCAGGAATTCAACGCAGCGGCGGTGCGCATCCTGGTCCAGCTCAAGGTCGCCGACTTTCTGGTCAAGCCGATCACCACCGCCGACCTGGTGCGTTCCGTCGTGCGGGCGCTGCAGGGGCCCGGGCGGGAGGAAAACACCGAGTCGCAGATCTATACCTTCATGCCCGCCGCCGGCGGCGTCGGCACCACGACGCTGGCGC
>NZ_RZSG01001549.1:0-398 GCF_003997725.1 Mesorhizobium sp. M4A.F.Ca.ET.050.02.1.1 | reverse complement strand
ATCTGGCATGCTGGCCGCGCGCGGGTCTAACGAGTTGAAATGGATTGCCGCATTCGCTTAATCCAACGGCCCTCACGCAGCTGCCGGTCCTGCTTCACGCAGCAAGTCGTCGGCTCTGTCCGTCTTTTCCCAGGTGAACTCAGGCTCTTCACGGCCGAAGTGCCCGTATGTCGCGGTCTTGCGGTATATCGGGCGTAAGAGATCAAGCATCTTGATGATGCCTTTCGGTCGGAGATCGAAAAGCTCAAGAATAAGGCGCTCGATCTTTTTTTCCTCAATCCTTGCGGTCCCGAATGTGTTGACCATGACAGAAACCGGACTGGCCACGCCGATCGCGTAAGCAAGCTGAACCTCGCAGACCTCTGCAAGGCCGCTGGCAACGATGTTCTTTGCGACGT
>NZ_RZSG01001548.1:0-400 GCF_003997725.1 Mesorhizobium sp. M4A.F.Ca.ET.050.02.1.1 | reverse complement strand
GCGCCGACAGTTAGACGATGTCGAGCGCCGAAGCCTGCTCCGGCTTGGCGCCGAGCGCCACGATCTTCTCCGAGGCGCGGTAGACGAGGCTGGCGAGCGGCAGGCCGGCGAGCAGGACGATCACATTGAACAGGATGTGGGCGTTGACGATCTGGTCAGGCACGCTGGCGCCAAGGAAGCCGACAGGCGGCTTCAGCGTCATGAACAGGATCAGCATGAGCAGCGAGCCCATGCCGCGCATCAGCAGATTGCCGATCGGCACGACGCGCACGCCGGGCTCGGCGTTGCGAGTGAGCAGTGGCGCGATGATCGAGGAGCCGAGATTGACGCCGAGCACCAGCACGATGCCGAGCTCGGGAGGGATGAAGCCACGGCCAGCCAGCGTCACCAGCAGCAGCAC
>NZ_RZSG01001547.1:0-400 GCF_003997725.1 Mesorhizobium sp. M4A.F.Ca.ET.050.02.1.1 | reverse complement strand
GACACCGACCTCGCGGTTCACTCCAAACATCGCGCTTGGGTTCGGTTCGAAAAAGCCAGGGATGCCGCGCATCACCGTGCCCATGTTGGCGAAGATGTTGCTTGGAATCATCATCCGGAAAAACTCGTCGAGCGGACTGCTCCGGCTGACGCCGTCCCAGAACTCCTGAAGTCTGGGCAGACGATCGCCGGGCTCGTTTCCTGCAATCAGCGCGGCGTTGATGGCGCCGATGGAGGTTCCTATGACCCAATCCGGTTCGATGCCGCCCTCGACCAGCGCCTGGTAGACACCGGCCTGATAGGCACCGAGAGCGCCACCGCCTTGAAGGACAAGGACTGTCTGACGCCTAACTTCGGCCTGGTGGCTGACCGCCGGTTCTGCTTCCGGAACAGACAGGTTT
>NZ_RZSG01001546.1:0-401 GCF_003997725.1 Mesorhizobium sp. M4A.F.Ca.ET.050.02.1.1 | reverse complement strand
GGAAAGCCCGGCAGGGCGTAACTCGCCGCAACCATCTAATGAAATCGTTGACGCGCGGACGCTCTCGCGTTGTTTCCCGTGACGGGCGACGAAAAGAGCCATGCCTACATCGCGGCCCGATCAATGTCCGACGACGATGATTTGGAACATTTCAATCTGTTGCTGATATTCGCCCTCGAAGACCTCCTATTTTGCGGGCGTATTGAACGTGGCTTTGACCAAATTGCTACCTGGCCGCTCGCGCACCTACCGGCCTGGTTTCTTTGCGCGGATGTTTCCAGGGGGAAAATGGAAACTGACCCTAGACCCGAAAACTTCGGGATACTTTCGGCTCGCTCAAGATGGCGAAGTGCAGCTTAGCTGCCTCGAAATCGTGTCAATTTCCACCAGCAGGGCCCTCT
>NZ_RZSG01001545.1:0-401 GCF_003997725.1 Mesorhizobium sp. M4A.F.Ca.ET.050.02.1.1 | reverse complement strand
CGTATTGATTTTCTGTAGAAAACGATGGCCCTCCAGCCTGACATGACCATTGATTTCGCACGCGAAAAATGCGTCAATCTGGGGCGTGACGGTACTCTCTCCAACGGCCAAGGGCGCAGGCGGGCGCTACAAGGTGGCGTAAAATTGGCCGACTGCTGCCGATAGTTGCCGAAACCTCAAAAAATTTTTGCGGCATTTTTTGTCTTTGAAATTAATAGCGTAATTTTTTTACGGCCTTCATGCCGGAATTGTAGCAGACCAGGAAATATTGGGCAGTAATTTCAATGGGTTATACGCCAAGTAAATAATCGAGTGGGAGTAGGGGTCAGCGTAGTCTGGAGTGCTCCATAAATCCGCTTTTGTGCAAGAATAAACGATAGCGGAACGTTCAACCTCCAAGG
>NZ_RZSG01001544.1:0-405 GCF_003997725.1 Mesorhizobium sp. M4A.F.Ca.ET.050.02.1.1 | reverse complement strand
CTGCCGCCAGGCGCCGCCAGCAGCGGTGGGCCGGCGCCTGGCGGCAGCGCCCGGCGCTTGCGGCGGCCGCTGCCACGGCCAAGCAGGCCGGCCGTGTCGAGGATGAAAGCGCGCTGCGCGATTCTTTTGTCCTCGCCCGCCCCAGCGATATTTTGTCAGGATCTACGACCCTCGGCCCCGCCGGGCTTTTGCTGCTCGCCTGGCGCCGACTGGCGGCTCGGCCCGGGGACGAATTGCTGACGGAGAAAAACCTCTGGAAGAGTTCGGCTACGCCCGGATGATCAGGCGGTCAGCGATCTGGCGGATGATCTTCGGCAACTCGCGGCCGGCGCTGGCGTGGTCGCAAGGCTGACCGGCACATTCATGGCCGCCGAGCGTCACGGCTTTGGGCGCGCAGTAGGAGCC
>NZ_RZSG01001543.1:0-406 GCF_003997725.1 Mesorhizobium sp. M4A.F.Ca.ET.050.02.1.1 | reverse complement strand
GGCTGAGACCATAGTCATAGCGGCCTTCACGGAAGAAGACGCCGCGCGTCTCACCGGCCTTTCAGTCCGCCAACTGCGGCACTGGGACCGGACGAACTTCTTTGCGCCAAGCCTGGGCAACGAGAATCGCAAGCTTGCCTACGCTCGACTGTATAGCTTCAAGGACCTTGTGGCGCTGCGCGTGCTCGACGAGCTTCGCAACGAATCTCGGGTCTCGATGCAGCATCTTCGCGAGGTCAAGGACAAGCTCCTGGCGCTCGGAGAGCACTGGGCGTCGACAACCCTTTACGTGCTCAAGAAGAAGGTGGTTTTCGTCAACAACGAAACCAACCAGCACGAAGAGGTCGTTTCAGGTCAAGGAGTCCTACAAATCCCGTTGCAGGTGGTAGCTGGCGACATGCAGGAG
>NZ_RZSG01001542.1:0-407 GCF_003997725.1 Mesorhizobium sp. M4A.F.Ca.ET.050.02.1.1 | reverse complement strand
GCTGAGCCGCGCATGCGATTGCGCCGTCTCTTCGAATTCGATGATCTGCCCGAATTCGAGGCTGGCGAGGTCGCCGAGCGTCAGCCGGGCGAGCGGCATCGTCGCCTCCAGCGTTACTGTCGAGCGCATCACTTCTTCGGAGAAGCGCGCCCGCCAGTCCGAGCCGGCCGTGTGATCGTCGTCGTGGGCGCCGGCCGCGCCGCCACGGGTCGCAAGCAGGATGCGCTGCGGGATCATCACCGTTACAGTGCCGCTGTCGGTCGGCGTCGAGATGCCGAACACCATGCGGACCGCCGCCCCATCGCGCAGCACCCGCCGCTTAGCCTCCATGCCGGACATTTCCCGCTGCTCCGGCAGCCGCAATTCGAGCGAGCGCTTGCCCGATCCATTGAGCGCCTGCGCCACAT
>NZ_RZSG01001541.1:0-407 GCF_003997725.1 Mesorhizobium sp. M4A.F.Ca.ET.050.02.1.1 | reverse complement strand
GGCGCCGACCGGCCCCCCAAGCGCGATCAATTCGGGCAATGCGGCGCTGACGGCTTCCGGCCGGCAGCAATTGACCAGCCTGGCGGCGACCGGCAGGTCACCGAGCGCGGCCGACGCGGCGGCGATCGCCTCCCCGCTGCGCAGGCGCGGCGCGCCATGGTCGGCGAGCGTCCAGGATACCCAGACGGGTTTGCCGCTTTCGCTCGCCGCGGTGACGGCGGCGCGCGCCTCGTCGGCCGAGGCCATGGTCTCGCACAGGAAGAGATCGACGCCATCGGCCTGCGCGGCGACGATGCGGCGGTAGGTATCGAGTGTCTCCTGGAAGGAGATGGTCAGCGCCGGCGCGTAGCTGCCGAAAAGAGGCGACAGGCAGCCGGCGACGGCTGCGTCGCCGGCTTGTTCGCAAG
>NZ_RZSG01001540.1:0-407 GCF_003997725.1 Mesorhizobium sp. M4A.F.Ca.ET.050.02.1.1 | reverse complement strand
CCGAAGCCGATGGTCACCAGCAGCACCACCCAGACATAGATACTGGAGAGGTTCGCCCACAGCAGCGACGAGCCGATGATGCCGGAAAGGATCATCAGCCCGCCCATGGTCGGCGTGCCAGCCTTCTTGAAATGTGTCTGCGGGCCATCGGCGCGGATCGGCTGACCCTTGCCTTGCCGCAGCCTCAGCGAATTGATGATGGTCGGCCCGAATATGAAGACGATCAGCGCCGAAGTGATCAACGCCCCGCCGGTACGGAAGGTGATGTAGCGGAAGACGTTGAAGACAGAGATCTTGTCCGCAAAATCGACGAGCAATGTGAACATGAAATTCCGTCCCTCGGACCTGACCCCTAGGTCTGTTCAATGGTTGCGGCTTGCGCCGGAAATTTGCTGAGCAACGCCTCG
>NZ_RZSG01000153.1:0-10166 GCF_003997725.1 Mesorhizobium sp. M4A.F.Ca.ET.050.02.1.1 | reverse complement strand
CCTTCGCCCTACCCCGTCGAGCCGCATGAGAAAAGCACCGCGCCAATCCGGCACCGGACCGGGCGGACGGCTGGGACATCGGCCATCGGGGCCGAATAGTGCGGGCTTAAGTCCGGCAGCGGCAGTTCGTCCTTGAACCTTGCGGCTTCCGGTGCCAAATCTGGGGGGATTTTTCGTGACGGCTCGCATCAGGAGCCAACCACCCCGGCAAACGGACATAAATGGTCACCTATCTCGACGCCGCCACGGCACCGCTCAGAAACACCGGCCAGATCCGCCTCTATGGCGAGGAAGGCTTTGCCGGCATGCGCAAGGCCTGCGAGCTCACCGCACGCTGCCTCGACGAGCTGGTGCCGATGGTCGCGCCGGGCGTCACCACCGAGACGATCGACCGTTTCGTCTTCGAGTTCGGCATGGACCATGGCGCGCTGCCGGCGACGCTCAACTATCGCGGCTACACCAAATCGTCGTGCACCTCGATCAACCACGTCGTCTGCCACGGCATTCCCGACAACAAGCCGCTGAAGGACAGCGACATCGTCAACATCGACGTCACGTACATCCTCGACGGCTGGCATGGCGATTCCTCGCGCATGTATCCGGTGGGCACCATCAAGCGCGCCGCAGAGCGCCTGCTCGAGGTCACCCATGAGTGCCTGATGCGCGGCATCGCCGCGATCAGGCCGGGCGCCCGCACCGGCGCCATCGGCGCTGCCATCCAGACCTATGCCGAGGCCGAGCGCTGCTCGGTGGTGCGCGATTTCTGCGGCCACGGCGTCGGCCAGCTTTTCCACGACGCGCCGAACATCCTGCACTACGGCACCGCCACCGAAGGCGTCGAGATGCGGCCGGGCATGATCTTCACCGTCGAGCCGATGATCAATCTCGGCCGCCCGCATGTGAAGGTGCTGTCGGACGGCTGGACCGCGGTCACACGCGACCGCTCGCTGTCGGCGCAATACGAGCACACGATCGGCGTCACCGACACCGGCTGCGAGATCTTCACGCTCTCGCCGAAAAAACTCGACCGCCCCGGCCTGCCGGCCTAGTCTCCCTCAAAGCCTTCGGGGGTGGCGGGTTCATGGGAAAAACCGGCGATGACGAGCGGGGATTTTTCTCCGAGCGGTGGATCGAACCGCCGGCCGGCAAAGCGGCGGTCGAAAAGAGGGCGACACCAGAACAGCCGCACTATCATGGCCATCGTGACCGTTTGCGTGAGCGTTTCACGGCCGCCGGCGCCGACGCCCTCCCCGACTACGAACTTCTCGAACTGCTGCTCTTCCGGCTGATCCCGCGCGTCGACACCAAGCCGATCGCCAAGGCCTTGCTGGCGCGCTTCGGCACCTTCGCCGAAGTGCTCGGCGCGCCGGTCAACCTGCTGCAGGAGGTGAAGGGCATCGGCCCCTCGGTGGCGGTCGACCTGAAGGTGATCGCCGCGGCCGCGCAGCGCATGGCGCGCGGCGAGGTGCACGGCCGCGAAATCGTCTCCAACTGGACGCAGCTTCTCGACTATTGCCGGTCAGCCATGGCCTTCGAAAACCGCGAGCAGTTTCGCGTGCTGTTCCTCGACAAGAAGAACGGGCTGATCGCCGACGAAGTGCAGCAGGTCGGCACCGTCGACCACACGCCGGTCTATCCGCGCGAGGTGGTCAAGCGCGCGCTGGAGCTTTCGGCCAGCGCCATCATCCTGGTCCACAACCATCCGTCCGGCGACCCGACACCGTCGCGCGCCGACATCGAGATGACCAAGCAGATCATCGAAACGGCAAAACCGCTCGGCATCGGCGTCCACGACCACATCATCATCGGCCGAAAGGGCAATGCGAGCATGAAGGGGCTGTTGTTGATCTGAGTTCGGTGTCGATCTCTGCCCCACGCCGGCGACTTGGCCCGACGAAAGCATAGGTAGCATAGCTACTTGCCGCAATCTGATCCCTTTCGCATTTGACGCATGGCGCGCTCCTCGTCATGCTGGGGTGATGACAAGGGGCGTGCTGCTGGACCTCGCAGGCGTCATCTATGATGGCGCGACTGCCATATCGGGCGGGGTCGACGCCGTCGCGCGTCTGCGCCAGGCCGGTTTTTCCATACGCTTCGTCAGCAACACCACGCGCTCGTCGAAAAAGAAGGTTCTCGACCATCTGGGGGCGATGGGCCTCACCGCCGCCAAGGCCGATGTCTTCACCCCGGCGCAGGCCGCGCGCGAATGGCTGCTGCGCAACGGCCGCGCGCCATATCTGCTGGTCCACCCCGGCCTCGAACCGGATTTCGGCGAATTGCCGGCCCGCGACAAGCGCGCCGTCATCGTCGGCGACGCTGGCGACGCATTGACTTACGCGGTGTTGAACGACGCGTTCCGCGAACTGGTCGCGGGGGCCGAATTGCTGGCTCTCGCCACTAACCGGACATTTCGCGATGCCGATGGCGCGCTCAGCCTCGATGCCGGGCCATTTGTCGCCGCACTGGAGTTTGCCTCGCTGAAACGCGCGACCGTTCTCGGCAAGCCGTCACCGGCATTCTTTCTCTCGGCGCTGGCCTCGATGAATTGTCCGCCGGAACAGGCGATCATGGTTGGCGACGACGCCGAGGCCGACATAGCCGGCGCGCTCCGCGCGGGGCTTTCGGGCGCCTTGCTGGTGCGCACCGGCAAATATCGCCGCGGCGACGAGAAGCGCTTCGATCCGCCGCCGACCGCGACCGTCGCCGATCTCGCGGCGGCCGCCGATTGGATCATCGCGCGATCCAGTCCGACCTGAAAACGAGGCTCCGTGACTGCAGGACGCGCCAGTTTGTCCACATGTACATCCCACGCATAGTCGGCTCTGGAATTTCAACCGCAAATCACGCTATGATGCCAGCGGCATTCACCGGGACGGCTTCGCGCCCCCTCGAATGCCGGGAGGACGGGACATGGCCATTGCGCTTGTACTCGTTTTGGTTGTTGTGGGCTCTGTGGTGTTTCACTTCCTGAGCCCATGGTGGTGGACGCCGATTGCCTCGAACTGGGACTATATCGACAACACCATCATCATAACCTTCTGGATCACCGGCGTCGTCTTCGCCGCCGTGGTGCTTTTCATGGCCTATTGCGTGTTCCGCTTCCGCCACCGGGAAGGCAACCGCGCCGCCTATGAACCGGAGAACAAGCGCCTCGAATGGTGGCTGACGGTCGTCACGGGAGTGGGTGTTACCGCCCTTCTGGTGCCCGGCCTGTTCGTCTGGAGCCGCTTCGTCACTGTCCCGAGCGACGCGACCGAGGTCGAAGTCATCGGCCAGCAATGGCAATGGAGCTTCCGCTTGCCCGGCAAGGACGGCAAGCTCGGCACCTCTGACACTCGCGACATAACGGCTGAAAATCCGCTCGGCGTCATCCCCGGCGATCCCAACGGCCAGGACGATGTCGTGGTCGAGGCGGCCGATCTGCACCTGCCGATCGGCAAGCCGGTCAAGATGGTGCTGCGCTCGGTCGACGTGCTGCACGATTTCTACATCCCGGAATTCCGCGCCAAGATGGACATGATCCCGGGCTCAGTCACCTATTTCTGGTTCACCCCGACCAGGACCGGAACCTTCCAGGTCCTGTGCGCGGAACTCTGCGGCCAGGGTCACCCGCTGATGCATGGCGTGGTCATGGTCGATACCGAACAGGACTACCTGGCCTGGCTAGGCCAGCAGCAGACTTTCGCGCAACTGTCGGCGCCCCAGAAGACGGGCTCGGCCGACCAGGCGACGGCGTCTGGTCTGGACGTTGCGGCAAAACTCGAAACTGTCGAGGCACGCTGAACAGGGCACGGAGGTGCCGCCATGGTCGATATCACGCCTGCAGATGCCGTACCGCCGGCCGAAGTCGCGGAAATGGAACTTTACCATCCGCACAGCTGGTGGACGAAATACGTCTTCTCGCAGGACGCCAAGGTCATCGCCATCCAGTATTCGGCGACGGCGACGGCGATCGGCTTCGTGGCGCTGATGCTGTCCTGGCTGATGCGGCTGCAGCTTGGCTTCCCCGGCACGTTCGACTTCATCACCCCCGAGGCCTATTACCAGTTCATCACCATGCACGGCATGATCATGGTGATCTACCTGCTCACCGCGCTCTTCCTAGGGGGCTTCGGCAATTACCTGATCCCGCTTATGGTCGGCGCGCGCGACATGGTGTTTCCCTATGTCAACATGCTGAGCTACTGGATCTACCTGCTCGCCGTGCTGGTCCTGGTGTCGAGCTTCTTCGCGCCCGGCGGACCGACCGGCGCCGGCTGGACGCTGTACCCGCCGCAGGCCATCATGACCGGCACGCCCGGCGGCCAGGACTGGGGCATCATCCTGATGCTCTCCTCACTTATCCTGTTCATCATCGGCTTCACCATGGGCGGCCTGAACTATGTCGTGACCGTGCTGCAGGCGCGCACCCGCGGCATGACGATGATGCGGCTGCCGCTCACCGTCTGGGGCATCTTCACCGCCACCGTGATGGCGCTGCTCGCCTTTCCCGCGCTTTTCGTCGCTTGCGTGATGATGCTGCTCGACCGCGTGCTCGGCACCTCCTTCTTCATGCCGGCGATCGTCGAGATGGGCGAACAACTGCAGCACAATGGCGGCAGCCCGATCCTGTTCCAGCATCTGTTCTGGTTCTTCGGCCACCCCGAGGTTTACATCGTCGCGCTGCCGGCCTTCGGCATCGTCTCCGACCTCATCAGCACCCATGCGCGCAAGAACATTTTTGGCTACCGGATGATGGTCTGGGCCATCGTCGGCATCGGTGCGCTGAGCTTTGTGGTCTGGGCGCACCACATGTATGTCAGCGGCATGCACCCCTATTTCGGTTTCTTCTTCGCCACCACCACGCTGATCATCGCCGTTCCGACCGCCATCAAGGTCTATAACTGGGTGCTGACGCTGTGGCGCGGCGACATCCATCTCACCATACCGATGCTGTTCGCGCTCGCCTTCATCGTCACCTTCGTCAATGGCGGGCTGACCGGGCTGTTCCTCGGCAATGTCGTCGTCGACGTACCGCTGTCGGACACGATGTTCGTCGTCGCCCATTTCCACATGGTCATGGGCGTCGCGCCGATCCTAGTGATCCTGGGCGCGATCTACCATTGGTACCCGAAAGTCACCGGCCGCATGCTCGACGAGACACTCGGCCGCTTCCATTTCTGGGTGACCTTCCTTGGCGCCTATCTGATCTTCTTCCCCATGCACTATCTTGGCCTGATCGGCATTCCGCGGCGCTACGCGGAGCTGACCGATATGACGATAATGACGGAGTCGGCCCATCATCTGAACTCGTTCATCTCGATCATGGCCTTCATAGTCGGCTTCGCCCAGATGGTGTTCCTGTTCAACCTGATCTGGAGCATCCGCAATGGCCGCGAGGCCGGCGGCAATCCTTGGCGGGCGACGACGCTGGAATGGCAGACGCCGGAGACCCCGCCGACCCATGGCAATTTCGGCAAGGAGCTGCCGATTGTCTATCGCTGGGCCTATGACTACAGCGTGCCGGGCGCCAAGGAGGACTTCATTCCGCAGAACGTGCCGGGCAATTTCGGCCTCTCCAAGGAGCCGGCATGAGCGTCATCCTGGTCTTCCTGGCTGTGATCGCCGGTTTCGCCGGCTGGTGGCTCTCGCACCAGCGGCTGACGGCGAAACCATGGTTGGAACAAGGCCTGGCAGGGGATTTCGTCGACCTCGACCGGTCGGCCCTGCCCACCGCCAAGATCGGCCTCGGCGTCTTCCTCGCCGTCGTCGGCTGCCTGTTCTCGCTGTTCACCAGCGCCTATTTCATGCGCATGGGCCTGTCGGATTGGCGGCCGCTGCCACTGCCGCGCCTCCTCTGGCTGAACACCGGCGTGCTGGTGCTGAGCAGCATCGCGCTGCAATGCGCCGTCGCCGCCGCGCGCAAATGCCAGGTCGACAATGTCCGGCTGGGTCTTGTCACGGCCGGGGTAACAGCGCTTGGCTTCCTCATCGGGCAGCTCGTGGCGTGGCGGCAACTGACCGAGGATGGCTATCTTCTCGCCGCCAACCCGGCCAACAGCTTTTTCTATCTGATCACCGGCATGCACGGCCTGCACATACTGGGGGGTCTGATCGGCCTTGGCAGGACGAGCGCTAGCGCCTGGAACGGCGCTCGGCCGGAGCGGCTGCGCCTCGGCGTCGAGCTCTGCGCCATGTACTGGCATTTCCTGCTTTTCGTCTGGCTCTGCATCTTCGCCCTTCTGGCCGGCTGGGCCGCGACGTTCATCGACATTTGCCGGCAGCTGCTGACCTAGGAGGCAGGCGATGGCTGAGACGACACTGGTGCATAGCGGCCAAACGGAGCCAAGGCCTTCCGGCTGGCAAGGCATTGCCGCTGACTGGGCCTCGGACCAGCGCGCGTTCAAGAACGTGTCCTGGGGCAAGGCCATGATGTGGATCTTCCTGCTCAGCGACACCTTCATCTTCGGCTGCTTCCTGCTCTCCTACATGACGGCGCGCATGTCGACGCGCGTGCCATGGCCCAATCCGAGCGAGGTCTTCGCGCTGCGCATCGGCGGCCAGGAGATTCCGCTGATCCTGATCGCCATCATGACCTTCGTACTGATCTCGAGCAGCGGCACGATGGCCATGGCGGTCAATTTCGGCTACCGCCGCGACCGCCGCAAGACCGCGATCCTGATGCTGTTGACCGCCGCGCTTGGCGCCACCTTCGTCGGCATGCAGGCCTTCGAGTGGACCAAGCTGATCACCGAAGGGGTACGGCCCTGGGGCAATCCCTGGGGCGCCGCGCAATTCGGCTCCTCGTTCTTCATGATCACCGGCTTCCACGGCACCCACGTCACGATCGGCGTGATCTTCCTGATCATCACGGCGCGCAAGGTCTGGCGCGGCGACTACGACATCGGGCGGCCCGGCTTCTTCACAAGCCGCAGGGGCCGCTACGAGAATGTCGAGATCATGGGCCTCTACTGGCACTTCGTCGACCTGGTCTGGGTGTTCATTTTCGCCTTCTTCTATCTTTGGTGAGAAGCAGGCTTTGTTGAGAGGAAGCTATGGCTGAAGCAACCGCAAACGGTCTCGGGCAACACGCACTGCACGCCGACCACGCGCATGACGCTGCGACGGTCGCCGTGGCCGAGGCGCATCAGGAGCATCCGATCAAGCTCTACCTGGTGGTCTGGGTGTGGCTGTTCATCCTCAGCACCTGCTCCTACTTGGTCGACTATTTCGGGCTGCACGGCTATCTCAGATGGTCGCTGATCCTGATCTTCATGATGCTCAAGGCCGGGCTGATCGTCGCCGTCTTCATGCACATGGCCTGGGAAAGGCTGGCGCTCGCCTATGCGATCATCCTGCCGCCGATATTGGTGCTGGTGTTCACGATGATGATGGTCTTCGAGTCCGACTACACGCTTTTCACCCGTGTAACGTTTTTCGGTGCCGGACCCTGACGCACAGCCGGAGTTGCTGGACGGTCGCCTCGCCTTGAAACAATGGATGGCTGAGCCATCTTTGTCGGTATCGGAGACGGTCGAAGACAGCCGTCGTTCCAATTGCATCACAACCTGAAGCAAGGGGAGCCAAAATGACGATCGCGAACAAACTGAAGCATTTCATCGACGGCAAGGGCGTTTCCTATGACACCGTCGAGCATCACCGCACGTCCACCAGCCGGCAGTCCGCCATCGCCGCGCATGTGCCCGGCAGCATCATGGCCAAATCGGTGGTCGTCCACCACGAGCTCGGTTATGCGCTGGCCGTGGTCCCGAGCACGCACAGGATCGAGCTCGGCACGTTGCAAAGCATCATGGATAAGCGTCTCGGGCTTGCTTCCGAGGACGAGGTGGTCTCGCTCTTCGGCGATTGCGACATCGGCGCGGTGCCACCGATCGGAGCCGCCTATGACGTGCCGGTGATCCTCGACGAAAGCCTTGGCAACGCCGACGACATCTATTTCGAAGGCGGCGACCACAGGACGCTCGTTCATGTCAGCGGCAAGGACTTTCGTAACCTGACAACGGATGCGCGCCAGGCCCGCTTCAGCCATCCGGCCTACTGAAGCTAGCTAAATGCATGTCACCCAAAAGTGTGCAGCGGTTTTGGGACAACGACATGCACAAAGACAAAAGCTTAAAGCGCGTCGCCTGAATCCGTTCAGACGCGACGCGCTTTAAGCCGCGCCGAAACGGCGCGGCCCCAAATCTCAACCTGCCGGTTTGACCGAAGGTGGCGGTTCCACGACCTTGCGATAGACGTGCCAGGTGGCGTGGCCGAGAATCGGCAGCACCACCGCCAGGCCGGCGAAGACCGGGATCGATCCGATGATCAGCGCAACGGCGACGATCAACCCCCAGACCGCCATCACGATCGGGTTCGCCATCACCACGCGCACCGAGGTGTGGATCGCCTCGTACGCGCCGACATCACGATCGAGCAGCAGCGGGAAGGCGACGACCGTGGTGCACAGCACCACCACGGCAAAGACGAAGCCGATGGCATGGCCGAGCACGATCAGCGTCCAGCCGCGCCCGGTGGCGAATATTTCGTTGATGAAGCCGGACAGCGATGCCGGCGGCGTCGGGCCGAAGAGATGCACGTAGAATGCCTGGGCGGTCAGAAGCCAGGCGATGAAGATCGCAAACAGCATGATTCCGACCGCCGCGATCGACGGCAAGGCGGGCGAGTTCTTGACCTCGAAGGCATGGCTCCAGGAGGCATCGAGACCGGCCTCCCGCCGGCGGCTGATTTCGTAGAGGCCGATCGCGGCGAACGGGCCGAGCAGCGCGAAGCCGGAGACCAGCGGAAACAGCAACGGCAACGCGTTGGCGCCCGATGTCCAGGCGGCGAGAACCACGCCGACCAGCGGATAGATCAGGCAGAGAAACACGATATGCGAGGGCTTGACCATAAAATCGTCGACGCCGCGTCTGAGCGCGTCGAAAAGATCGGAAACGCCGATTTTTCGAATTCTCGTATGCTCCAGCGTTTCGCTGGCACCTGCAATAACGTGAAAGCTCGCCATGACCATTCCTCCAGATCAGGTCCGGCGCGGTCGCGGTTTCATGGTGCTATCGTTCTGCGTGATTGGTCACGCAAACCGCAACCTGCACCACAAACACCATACACTTTTGCGCGGGACTTGTCGCCCTTTGTCGGCAAGGGATCCGGGTGGGCCCAAGCACAGGCTGGCTCGAAGATCCTTTTTTCGCTATTCTCCTGCAGGTCGAAGGTGAAGGTCATGGACACTCGGACGCTTCTCATACTCGGCCTTGGGATACTCATTCTGCTGCTGCTCGGATTCTTTGCGCTGCCGGCGTGATGGCTTTGGAAGCAAGGTTCTAGGCGGCCCGCGGGCTGCGGCTGCGAACCTGGCTCATGCCCATCGGGATCAGAGTGAGGCGACCACGCGCGAAACGATCCTGTCGCAGAGCAGCGTGGCGAAAATCGCGAAGAGATAAGCGATCGAAAAAGCAAACAGCGCCTTTGCCGGCGTCATCTCATTGTCGCGAGCGGCCAGCACCTTCCAGGCACGCCAGATGAAACCGATACCCAGCGCCGCTGCGACGACCCCGTAGAATCCGCTGGCGAATCCGAAAGGCCAGGGCAGCACCCCGATCGGCGCCAGGATGAGCGCGTAGGCGAAGATCTGTCTGCGCGTTGAAGCCTCGCCCGCCACGTTCGGCATCATCGGAATACCGGCGGCGGCGTAGTCGCCGACCTTGAACAAGGCCAGCGCCCAGAAATGCGGCGGCGTCCACAGGAAGATGATCAGGAACAGGATGAGGCTTTCGACACCGACGGCACCGGTGGCGGCCGCCCAGCCGATGACCGGAGGAAGCGCGCCCGCCGCACCGCCGATGACGATGTTCTGCGGCGTCGAACGCTTCAGCCACATCGTGTAGATCACGACGTAAAAGAAGATGGTGAAGGCAAGCAGCGACGCCGCGAGCCAGCCAACCAGCACGCCCAGCGTCATCACTGAGAGCGCCGAAAGCACCAGGCCAAAGCCGAGCGCTTCGCCCGGCGTGACGCGGCCCGAAGGCACCGGCCGCTTCGACGTACGCGTCATCAACGCATCGATATCGGCGTCGCACCACATGTTGAGCGCACCGGCCGCACCTGCCCCGATGGCGATCGCCGCGATCGCCATCGGGGCAGGTGCGGCCGGTGCGCTCAACATGTGG
>NZ_RZSG01001539.1:0-408 GCF_003997725.1 Mesorhizobium sp. M4A.F.Ca.ET.050.02.1.1 | reverse complement strand
GTGCTCGGAGGTGACCAGCCGCAAATGGTCGGTCTTCGAAACCAGCCAGGTCGACAGGAAGGAACAGCCGCCGCGATATTTGCCGGCGCCGCCGGAATTGGGAACGATGGAGCGGCCGATATAGAGCATCGGCATGTTCTGTTCCCAGATCTCGATATTGCCCATGTCGGATTCCGGGTTCCAGCCGACATAGGCGGTGTCGAGACCGTCCTTGATGGCAAGTGCGCCGGAGCCGGCGGCGGCGCATTCGAAATGCGCCATGCCGAACAGCGTGCCGTACTGGCTCTGGCCGCCCATCTCGATCATCGGGCTGTTGACCTGACCGACGAAAGCCTCCTCGACGAAGCCGCGGGCGATGAAGGAGCGCGACAAGAGCCGCTGGAAGACGCCATAGGCGGGCAGCAGCAG
>NZ_RZSG01001538.1:0-409 GCF_003997725.1 Mesorhizobium sp. M4A.F.Ca.ET.050.02.1.1 | reverse complement strand
GAATAGGGGAATAGGTAAGCTAGTCGGCCGAGAGTTTGCGGATCAGAAGGCGGAGAAGCTTCCCCACACTTTCGGTCCCCTCCAGCAATGAAATCGCCGTCACTTTCGGCGCGATGCCGGTACGCTCGGCTATCAGGATCTGTGTCTCCAATTCCTTCAGTGAGCCTTGAGCGATACGCAAAAATTGCTGATAGGACCCCCGGATTTCTCTACCATGGCCTTCCGCGATGTTGGCTGGTATCGAGGCGGCGGCTCGGCGCACTTGGCTGGTTAATCCATAGAGCTCCTCCTTGGGCCGGGATTTCGTCGCCCCATAACCGCCACCGCAAGATCCATCGCTTGCTGCCAGACGATCAGCTCCTTGTAGGAGCCTGTTTTCTCGGTCATTTCCCCTACACCCCTACACCCC
>NZ_RZSG01001537.1:0-410 GCF_003997725.1 Mesorhizobium sp. M4A.F.Ca.ET.050.02.1.1 | reverse complement strand
CCGGCGACGTGATCTTTTTGCTGCTCAATGAAGATGCTGTCGCCGGATCGCTGACGACGAAAAACCTGTCGCGCTTTGCGGCGCGGCGGCTGTTCGAGCGGCTGCAGCAGCTCGAGGCCGTGCGGGAGCTGTCGGGCCGCGCAACCTTCCGGCTGTTTGGGCTGTAGCGATGAGCCAAGCCTCCGTCCGCCGCAAGCCAAACGATCAGCCGGCGTTACTTGACACCGAGCTCGAGCACCTGCCGCCGGAACTGCGCTGGCGCGAGTGGATGGGCCGCGTCGAAGCGGTGATCTTTTCCGCCAGCGAGCCTGTGCCACGCGAGGTGCTCGCGCGCGTCGTCGGCAGAAGTTGCAATCTCGATTTGGTCATCGACGATATCCGCGCCGAGCTCGCCGGTCGCCCCTACGAGC
>NZ_RZSG01001536.1:0-412 GCF_003997725.1 Mesorhizobium sp. M4A.F.Ca.ET.050.02.1.1 | reverse complement strand
ATCTGATCCTGTCCTCGCACAAGATCGGCGGCCCCAAGGGCGTCGGCGCCATCGTCGCGGCGGCCGATCTGATGATTCCGAAGCCGCTGATCAATGGCGGAGGCCAGGAAAAGGGCCATCGCGCCGGCACCGAGAACCTTCCCGGTATCGCCGGTTTCAGCGCCGCCGCGCGCGCTTCGCTGGCCGGCCTTCAAGGCATCGACGCGGTGGCTCGACGCCGCGACGAGGTCGAGGTCCTGGTAAAATCCCTGGCGCCGGACGCGGAAATCTTCGGAAATGGCGCGCAAAGGCTTGCCAACACGACATTCTTCGCTATTCCCGGCGTGAAGGCCGAGACGGCGCAGATTGCCTTCGATCTCGCCGGCGTGGCGCTGTCGGCGGGGTCGGCCTGTTCGTCGGGCAAGGTCGGGCC
>NZ_RZSG01001535.1:0-415 GCF_003997725.1 Mesorhizobium sp. M4A.F.Ca.ET.050.02.1.1 | reverse complement strand
GCCCGCCGCGCCCAGGAGATGGCCGATCGACGACTTGGTCGACGACATCGAGATCGTCGAGGCGGCATTGCCGACAAGGCGCTCGACCGCGCCGAGCTCGATCGTGTCGGCCATGGTCGAGGTGCCGTGCGCGTTGATGTAATCGATGTCGGCCGGCGAAAGCCTCGCCCGCTTCAGCGCCGCCGTCATGCAACGGAAGGCGCCGTCGCCGTCCTCGGCCGGAGCGGTGATGTGGTAGGCGTCGCCGGTCAGGCCGTAGCCGGTGACCTCGGCGTAGATTTTCGCGCCGCGCGCCTTGGCATGTTCGAGCTCTTCCAGCACGACAACGCCGGCGCCCTCGCCCATGACGAAGCCGTCGCGGTCGCGGTCATAGGGACGGGAAGCCTTTTGCGGCGTTTCGTTGCGCTCGGTCGAC
>NZ_RZSG01001534.1:0-417 GCF_003997725.1 Mesorhizobium sp. M4A.F.Ca.ET.050.02.1.1 | reverse complement strand
GCGGCGGTGTTGGAAGCGACCGGGTCGATTTTCACCAACAAGTATGCCGAGGGATACCCCGGTGCGCGCTACTACGCCGGAAATGAGATCGTCGATGAACTTGAAAACGTCGCTATCGAGCGCCTGAAGGCGCTATTCGGCTGTGAACACGCTAACGTCCAGCCATATTCCGGCTCCCCGGCCAATCAGGCTGTCTATCGCGCGCTTTTGATTCCCGGAGACAAAGTCATGGGCCTGCCTTTACCCGAAGGCGGCCATCTGACGCACGGTTGGGCAGTCAACTTCTCCGGCACCGATTATCAGCGAGTCCCATACAGACTGCACGAAAAGACGCAGCAAATTGACTATGACCAATTGCGCGAGACCGCCAAGCGGGAACGCCCGAAGCTAATTTGGGTCGGCGGAACTGCTTATCCA
>NZ_RZSG01001533.1:0-417 GCF_003997725.1 Mesorhizobium sp. M4A.F.Ca.ET.050.02.1.1 | reverse complement strand
CGGAATAAGCATTGAAACCTTCTTCGCCTTCTACGTGCTGCCGGCGCTGATCATCCTGCTGAAGTCGGTCGTGCTGATCGTCGTGCTCTTGGTCTTCGTCGCCTACATTCTCTACGCCGACCGCAAGATCTGGGCGGCGGTGCAACTGCGCCGCGGACCGAACGTGGTTGGCCCCTGGGGCACGCTGCAGGCTTTCGCCGACCTGTTGAAGTTCGTCTTCAAGGAGCCGGTGATCCCGTCCGGCGCCAACAAGGGCGTCTTCCTGCTGGCGCCGCTGGTGTCGGCGGTGCTGGCGATCTCGGCCTGGGCGGTCATTCCGGTCAACCAGGGCTGGGCGATCGCCAACGTCAATGTCGGTATCCTCTATGTCTTCGCCATCTCCTCGCTCGAGGTCTATGGCGTGATCATGGGCGGCTG
>NZ_RZSG01001532.1:0-418 GCF_003997725.1 Mesorhizobium sp. M4A.F.Ca.ET.050.02.1.1 | reverse complement strand
GCCAGCGCGCGGCCTTTCAGCGTCAGCGGCACCAGCACCTCGAAATGCTGGGTCTCAATATCGCACCATAGCCGCTTGTAGGGTTCGTCGCCGACCGAGAAGTCATAGACGCCGAATCCGGCCTGGCAGGCTTCCTGGATGTTGTCGAAGAACAGGAAATCGCCGGGGCTCGTGAAGGCGAGATCGTCCTCGGCGATCGCGCCGAACTCGCAGATCAGGCGCTTGCCCGAGAGGCTCGATCCGGTGACGGCGCGCAGCTTGCCGGCGACTTCCAGGCCATGCAACACAAACGACGGTTTTCCCTCTGCCAGCGCTTCGGTGAACAGGGTGCGGAAGAAGGCGCGGACCTCCGGCTCGCCGAACACATTGGCGATGCCCATCTTGCGGAAGCGCACCTCCTTCATGTCGAGGAAGGCAT
>NZ_RZSG01001531.1:0-419 GCF_003997725.1 Mesorhizobium sp. M4A.F.Ca.ET.050.02.1.1 | reverse complement strand
AAATTGTCCGGAACCGTATCGTTGGGGTCGTAACCGTTGGTGTGATCGGGATGGGTGACCGACTCGGTCACCGTGTAATTGTATTCAATAGCGCCGGTGACCGGATTGAAGGAGACGATCGTGATGTAGCCGAACTGGCCCTGGATCTGCTGCCCGACGCCCGTGACGGTGACGCCGTTGATGACGATCGAGCCGATCCCGTCCGGCGCGTCGATGGTGATCGTTCCGGTGCTCGACGTCTCCGAATTGCTTGGCGCGTCGCTGCCCGGCGACTGTGACGGGCCGCCGTCGAGGCCGGTTTCGCTGGCCGCCTCGTCCGGCGTAAGCAGCGACACCGCCACCACCGAAACCTTCCTGTCGACAATGGATGGGAAGAGTTCGCGCCGGTCGAGCTGGCCGAACTGCGGGGCCGTCGGCGG
>NZ_RZSG01001530.1:0-420 GCF_003997725.1 Mesorhizobium sp. M4A.F.Ca.ET.050.02.1.1 | reverse complement strand
TCGCCTGGCCCTCGGCCGGCAAGACCGGCACCAGCCAGAATTCGCGCGACGCCTGGTTCGTCGGCTACACCGCCAACCTGACCACCGGCGTCTGGTTCGGCAATGACGACGGCAGCGGGATGAAGAAGGTCACCGGCGGCGCGCTGCCGGCGCAGGCCTGGCATGAATTCATGGTCGCCGCGCACGAAGGCGTGCCGGTCCGGCCGCTGCCCGGAACCTGGAAGTCTACCCCTTCGGATACGATCGTGCCGGACGACATCCCCTCGGCCGACGCCGGTCAGCCGGTGCCGGTGCCGCAGGCGGCGATCGGTCAGTCCGCCCAGGCGCCCGCACGCCCGGCGCGTCCGGCCCGGCCGGCCGAGACGGTCGATGCCGACGGGTTCGACATGCCGAGCGATGGCGGGACGACCGCCTCGGTCG
>NZ_RZSG01000152.1:0-10172 GCF_003997725.1 Mesorhizobium sp. M4A.F.Ca.ET.050.02.1.1 | reverse complement strand
AGCCGACCCCGCCCGGCTTTGGGCCACCCTCCCCCCAAGGGGGAGGGAAAGCGGTACTAGACTCCCATCATGGCGCGCAGCGCCTTCTTGTCGGTTGCGCCGCCGGCGAAATCGTCGAAGGCCTTCTCCGTCACCCGGATAATGTGGTGCTGGATGAAGGGCGCGCCTTCGGCAGCACCATCCTCCGGATGCTTTAGACAGCATTCCCATTCCAGCACCGCCCAGGAATCGTAACCGTACTGGGTGAGCTTGGAGAAGATGCCGCCGAAATCGACCTGCCCGTCGCCGAGCGAACGGAACCGCCCGGCACGGTTTACCCAGCCCTGATAGCCGGAATAGACGCCTTGCCGCCCGGTCGGGTTGAACTCGGCGTCCTTGGCGTGAAACGCCTTGATACGCTCGTGGTAGATGTCGATGAATTCGAGATAGTCGAGCTGCTGCAAGAGGAAGTGCGACGGGTCGTAATTGATGTTGCAGCGCTTGTGGCCGCCCACCGCGTCGAGGAACATCTCGAAAGTCGCGCCGTCGAACACATCCTCGCCCGGATGGATCTCATAGCCGATGTCGACACCGTTCTCGTCATAGACGTCGAGGATCGGCTTCCAGCGTTTGCCGAGCTCGGCGAAGGCCTCCTCGATCAGGCCGGCTGGCCGCTGCGGCCATGGGTAAAGGTAGGGGAAGGCCAGCGCTCCGGAGAAGGAGACCGAGGCCTTGAGCCCCAGATTTTTCGATGCCTTGG
Source organism: Mesorhizobium sp. M4A.F.Ca.ET.050.02.1.1 (assembly GCF_003997725.1). Classification (NCBI taxonomy): domain Bacteria; kingdom Pseudomonadati; phylum Pseudomonadota; class Alphaproteobacteria; order Hyphomicrobiales; family Phyllobacteriaceae; genus Mesorhizobium; species Mesorhizobium sp. M4A.F.Ca.ET.050.02.1.1. The sequence goes on along the minus strand of NZ_RZSG01000152.1, from coordinate 9,433 downwards.
CGCCGAATTTCATCTGCTCGACCGCCCATTGCTGCCGGGCTTTCGGATTGTTGTGGACGGCCGCCGGCGCGAAGCCATCGAATTGCGCGTCATAGGCCGGATGCACCGCAACCAGTTGCCCCTGAAGATGCGTCGAGAGCTCGGTGATCTCGACGCCGGCATCGGCGCAGATGCCTTTCACCTCGTCGCAATAGGCCTTGGAGGTCGCCGCCTTCTCCAGGTCGAACAGCCGCGCGTCCCAGGTCGGTATCTGCACTCCCTTGTAGCCGAGGCCGGCTGCCCATTTGGTGATCGACGACAGCGAATTGAACGGCGCGGCATCGCCCGCGAACTGCGCCAGAAACAGACCGGGACCCTTCATCGTCGACGGCATCGGCATCCTCCCTCTCTCTTTTGACGGCCAAGCATAGCGCTGATTGAAAACAGGGCCAGCCCGTTTGGTGTTTTCCTGTCGGCGCCAGTACGCGTCGTCATTCTGGTATGACCAAATATCGACATTTGGTCAAGCGGCCGAACAGGCGCCGGAAGCGCTTTCGTTCGTCACAAACTGTGAAAATATGTTAGATTATTCAAGGAAGTAAGCAGAGCCTGACATCGCCGCACGCGACTTCTTGCCGTGCAGCTGAATTTGCGGTAGACCTCGCATCAGGCCCAATTGGTCGAACCAGTTTGCCAGAAAGACACTGGAGTACCTTGGGGAGGAATCGCACGGCGGGCTTTGCTCGAGCCACGTCGTGGGAAACGTGACAGGCGAACTCTGGGAAGGATAGACCATGCATCTTTCGACGCACAACTGGATGCGGGCGGAGCCGTTGGAAGTGACGCTGAAGCGCATCAAGAAATTCGGCTATGAGTCGATCGAGATCTCCGGCGAGCCCGAGCAGTACAAGACCGGGGAGACGCGCGCGCTCTTGAAGGAGCACGGCATCCGCTGCTGGGGCTCGGTGACGCTGATGCTGGGCGAACGCAACCTCGCCGCCAAGGACCAGGGCCAGCGCGAGCGTTCGGTGCAGTACGTCAAGGACGTGCTGACCATGGTCAGCGAGCTCGATGGTGAGATCATCACGCTGGTTCCCGCCACCGTCGGCAAGGTAGTGCCCGACGGCACCGAGGCGGAGGAATGGGGCTGGGTGGTCGACGCCACCCGCGAGTGCTTCGCCCACGCCAAGAAGGTCGGCGTCAAGGTCGCGGTCGAGCCGCTCAACCGCTTCGAGACCTATCTGTTCAACCGTGGCGCCCAGGCGCTCGCGCTCGCCGACGCGGTCAGCCCGGAATGCGGCGTCTGCCTCGACGCCTATCACATCCACATGGAGGAATTTAACGTCTATGACGCCATCCGTCAGGTCGGCAAGCGCCTGTTCGACTTCCACGTCGCCGACAACAACCGCTTCGCCGCCGGCCTCGGCCAGATCGACTGGCCGCGGATCGTGCGCACGCTGAAGGAGATCGGCTATGACGGCGCGCTGACCAATGAGTTCGTCGCCCCTGTCGACCGCACGCCGGCCGCGCCCTATCCCGACATGGTCGAGCGCCATCCGGTCGACATCTCGCCAGAGCAGCTGAAGTTCATCCAGGATCACGGTTCCAGCGTGCTGACGGAGAAGTTCTACACCGACCAGATGCGCATCACCGCCGAAACGCTGCTGCCGCTGATCAGGTAGCCGATCCAAAGAGAGACGCCCTTCCGCCTTTCTGCGGCGGGGCCGGGGATGACCATGCGCATCAAGACGGTCCAAGCCTGGTGGGTTCGCATACCGATCGAAGCCGCGAAGCAGCATCGCAGCGACTTCGGTCAGGTGACGACGTTCGACGCCGCCATTCTGCGCATCGAGACCGATGACGGCCTGGTCGGCTGGGGCGAAGGCAAGAACGCCGCCGGCAGCGCCGGCAGCTATGGTGCCCTGGTCCACATGCTGAACCACGAAGTCGGCCCGCAGCTCATCGGCCGCGACCCGACCGACATCGGCGTCATCTGGGAGATGCTCTACAACGGCGTGCGCCACCACACGGCGGCCCATGGCGGACATGCCATGCCGCAACTGGCGCGGCGCGGCATGAGCGTGGCCGCCATCAGCGCCGTCGACATCGCGCTCTGGGACATTCTCGGCAAGTCGCTCGGCCAGCCCATCTGGCGGCTGCTTGGTGGCCGCAAGGTCGAGCGCATGCAAGCCTATGCTTCCGGCGGCTGGGCGCCAGCCGAGACCATCGGCGAGCAGCTCAAATCCTACATCGCCAAGGGCGGCTTCAAGGCACTGAAGATGCGTATCGGCGCCATGGACGGCGCCCCGCATATTTCCGCAGGGCGCGTCCGCGCGGCGAGAGAGGCCCTCGGCGCCGACGTCGAGCTGATGGTCGACGCGCATGGCACTTATACGGTGGCCGAGGCAAAGCGCTTCATCCAGCTTGCCGGCGACCTCGACCTCGCCTGGTTCGAGGAGCCGGTGATCGCCGACGACAAGCCGGGCATGGCCGAAGTTCGCGCCTCGAGCTCGATCCCGATCGCCACCGGTGAAAGCGAGGCGACGCGCTATGCCTTCCGCGACCTCGCCGTTCTGAAGTCGGCTGACATTTTCCAGCCGGACCCCGCCTTCTGCGGCGGCATCAGCGAAGCGATGAAGATCGGCACCATCGCCAGCGCCTTCAACCTGCGCTTTGCCCCGCATCTGTGGGCCGGCGCGCCCTGCTTCTTTGCCGGTCTGCATGTCTGCGCCGCCTCGCCGGCGAGCTTCACCGTCGAATACTCGCTCGGCGCCAACCCGATGATCCACGATCTTATCGAAGAGACTGTCGAAGCAAAGGACGGTATGATAGCGATCCCTGAAAAGCCCGGATTGGGATTCACAATCTCGGAGCGATTCCTGGAGGCGAACGCGCAACGCTGCTGACGATGAAAGAAAAGAACCTTCTCGCGGAACTCGCCGCCTATCTGTTCTCCAAATCGGACAAGGAGACGGGTCGCACGCCGTCGGAGCGCGAACTGGCCGAGCACTTCGCCGTCAGCCGCGGCCAGATCCGCGAAGCGCTGGCCATCCTGGAAGCCATGCGGATCGTCGAACGCCGCGCCAAATCCGGCATCTATGTCGACACCAAGCAGGCGAGCGTCGAGGCGTTGGCCCTTTTCGCCCGCGCCGGCCTGCCGCTCGATCCGATCCAGATCTACGAAACGGTCGAGTTGCGCAAGATCCACGAGATCAAGGCCGCCGAGCTTGCCTGCTCACGCGCCACCGAGGAGAATTTCGAGCGGCTGCGCGAGATCCTGAAAGCCTCGGAGGAGCGTATCGCCGCCGGCGAGGGTCTGGCCAAGGAAGACCGCGAGTTCCACCTCGAGATCGTGCGCGCCACCAAGAACGGCATCTTCCACAACATCTGCAGCGTCTACTACCTGATGGGCGAGCAGCGCCTGCCGATCTATTTCAACGATCCCGAGCGCAGCGTGCGCTCGCATGCAGAGCATATCCAGATCTACGAGGCGCTGCTGCGCCGCGACGGCAACCTCGCCCAGGCGCTGATGAACGCCCATCTGCAAGGCGCCGAAAGCTATTGGAAGGGCCTGATCGAGGGGCGTGGGACGGAGCCGACAAGCCCGGCGCTCGAAAAGGCCTAGAGCATTTTGCAGCCCAAGCGGCATCGCTTGGCATCGCAGAAATGCGGCAAACAAACGGGAGCCACATGCCCAGAATCCTGTCGACGCACCCGCTGCATCCGCGCGCCTCCGCCATGCTGGCCGGGGCAGGCAAGCTGGTCGTCGCTTCCGCCCTCGATGGCAAAACGCTTGCCGCCGAGGCGAAGGATGCTGATATCGTCATCGTCCGTGCGCCGCTGCCACCTGAGCTCTTCGGCGGCGCCGCGAAGCTGCGCGCCGCGATCCGTCATGGCGCTGGGCTGGACATGATCCCGGTCGAGGCGGCAACGTCAGCCGGCGTGCTGGTGGCGAACGTGCCGGCGGTCAATGCGCGCTCGGTCGCCGAGCACGTGATGTTCGTGACGCTGGCCTTGCTTCGGCGTTTTCGCATGGTCGACCGCGACCTGCGCGCCAAGGGCTGGCTCGCCGGACGCGACCATGCCAACGCCAACACCGAGCTCGCCGGTAAGACCATCGGCATTGTCGGCCTCGGAGCGGTCGGCCAGGCGGTCGGCCATATCGCCGCGCACGGCTTCGACCTCAATGTCGTGGCAACGACGCGCAGTATGCGCCCGGCGCCCGACAAGGTCGGTTTCCTGTCGATCGACGCGCTGGTCGAGCAGAGCGACATCATCGTGCTTTGCTGTCCGCTGACGCCGGAGACGCGCGGCCTGATCAGCCGCGAGCGCATTTCGCGCATGAAGCCGAACGCACTGCTGATCAACGTCTCGCGCGGGCCGGTGGTCGACGACGATGCGCTGATCGAAGCCTTGCGCAAGGGCAGCATCGGCGGTGCCGCGCTCGACGTCTTTGCGACGCAGCCGCTGCCGCCGAACCATCCCTATTTCAGCTTCGACAATGTCATCGTCACCCCGCATATGGCCGGGATCACCGAGGAGTCGATGATGCGCATGGGCGTCGGCGCGGCGGGCGAGGCGCTGCTGGTGCTGGCCGGCAAGCTGCCGGCAAATCTGCGCAATCCGGACGTGGTCGACCACTACCGTCGACGGTTTCCGGCCGACAGGTGAAATGCACCGCGCTTCCGCCTCAATTCTTGGTGACGCTGAAGCCATGTTGAATCGTCGCTTGGCATCCTTGGTTCTCGCCGCATGTTCGATCGCGGCCTCGCCCACACTCGCTGCGACAGAGAGCAGCGACTATGTCTACTGCAGCAATGGACTCGTCTGCTTCAGAGCCCCTTGTCCCTCAGGCAACGCGCTGGATCTGGGCACCGGCAAGGTCGTCAAAGGCGTGGCACTCAACACCACCGAATTGCCGCTGCAAGACAGGGCCGCACCCGATACATCAGACAAGCTCCACGCGGGAAAGCTCGTCGTCAGAGGATCGATCCAGCATCGCGGTGAGCCGAACGAGCCGCCCATGCTGGTCGTTACGCGTATCGAACGCGCCTCTGGCAAAGCCGAGCGCAGGCGCTGCGCGGCGCACTGATTGCCGTGGGCACGCTGCTCGTCAGAGCAGCCGCTCCATTTCTGCCGCGATGCGCAGCAGATGGCGGTCATGGCCGTTGCGGGCCACCAGCATCAACCCGGCCGGACGCGCCGTTCCAGGCATCGGCACAGAGATGGCGCAGAGATCGAACTGGTTGGCGACCTGGGTGTTGCGCAACAGCAGGCCTTCGGTCCGCTCGCGCAGCGCCGCGTCGCTAGCCATCAAGGCGATGGTCGGCGCCGCCACCGGCGTCGTCGGCAGGGCCAGCACATCGACCGCGGCCAGCCGCTCGTCCATCGCTGAGGCCAGCGCCTTGCGGCGCCGGATTGTCCGGATATAGACCGACGCGGGGATGGCCAGCGCGCGCGACAACGGCCCGCTGACATGCGGATCGACCGGCACGGAAGCGCCTGTCGCCAGCCAGTCGGCATGGACCTCGGCGCCTTCCATTGACGCGATCGTCGCGCGCCTGGTCGCCGCCCGCATCTCGGCGAGCAGGTCGTCGATCGACAGGTCCGCAACCCGCGCGCCGGCCCGCTCGACCTGGCCCAGGCATCTTTCGAACGCGGTCGCCACCTCGCTTTCGGTGTCCTCGAAAGGAACGCCGCGCGGGATACCGACACGAAGTCCGGCAAGTGGCAACGGCAGATGCAGCGGGGGCACCTCCTCAGCCGCCATCACCGCATCGGCGACGGCACAGGCGGCGACGCTCAGCGCCAGCGGTCCGATCGAATCCAGCGTCGCGGACAACGGATAGGCCCCCGTCAGCGGCACCCGACGCGCCGTTGGCTTGAAACCGATGACGCCGTTCAGCGATGCCGGTATGCGCACCGAACCGCCGGTGTCGAAGCCGATGGCGATGTCACAGGTACCTTCGCCGACCGAGACGCCGGCGCCCGAGGACGAACCGCCCGGTATCAGGCTGGCGTCGGTGGCATTGCCGGGCGTGCCGTAATGCTGGTTGGTACCGATCGCGGTGAAGGCGAACTCGGTCATGTTGGTCTTGCCGAGGATGACCGCGCCCGCCTGGCGCAGCCGGCTGACGACGGCGGCGTCGCGCAAGGCGGGCGCGGCGGTCTTGAGCATCAGCGATCCGGCCGTGGTCGCCTCGCCGGCGACGTCGAACAGGTCCTTGATCGAGACGATCGTGCCGTCGAGCGGTCCGAGCGTCACGCCGGCCTTCCGCCGCGCATCGCTGGCGTCAGCGGCTGCTCGCGCTGCCTCCGGGTACAGTCGCACGAACACGCACTCGTCGCTCGCGCGGGTCGCGAGACGCGACAGCAGAATTTCGAGATGATCGCGGACTGATTGCATTTTCGGTGTCGGACTCCGCAAGGCTGCAGCGTCTTTAGAGCATGATCCCGAGAAGTGGGAACCGGTTTTCGGAAAGATCATGCTCCAACAATGAGTTGGATCAGGCATATTTGCACTGCCGGGCCGAAGGGGAGAAGGAACGATGCTCTACAAAGGCGGCTGCCACTGCGGCAAGGTGGCGTTCGAGGTCGAAGGCGAGCTCGGCGGGGCCGTGCGCTGCAACTGCTCGATCTGCGCCCGCAAGGCGGCATTGCTCTGGGCGGTGCCGCATCGGAACCTGCGGCTGCTCGCCTGGGGCGACGACCTCGGCCGTTACACCTTTGGCAAGGGCGCCATCGCCCATCGCTTCTGCCGCTTTTGCGGCATCCATCCCTTCGCCGAGGACGTCGGCGACGGCAGCGAACGCAGCGCCTATGTCAACATCAATTGCCTCGACGGGATCGACCTTGCCTCCGTCCAGATCTTCGACTTCGACGGTCGCTCGGCCTAGCGCAATTCTAGCGATACCCGGTCGCATCGGCCGGCTTGCCGGCATCCTGGACCTCCGGGACATAGCGCCAGGCATCCGGGCGCGAACCATCGAGATCGGTGAAGCCATAGACTTGCGCCAGCCCGCCGCTGGACAGCGACTGCCCGTTCCAGCGCGACCGCTCCGGATCCGCGGCCAGCGCCACGACGGCGCGGCCGACGAAGCGCGGCGTCTCCGAAATGACGAAATGCGGTACCTTGGCGGTCGCGTCGCGCCAGTTCGCCTCGCTGACGCCGAAGGCCTCCAGCATCATTTCGGAACGCAGCCAGCCGGGCGTCAGCGAGACCGACGTGGCGCCATGTGGCGCGAGGTCCTTGGCGTGCGCCCATGCCATGCGCGTCGCCGCCACCTTGGCGAGGTCGTAGAATGGCGACAGCCGGTAGTGGTCTGCATTGTATTCGGCCGTGCCGTCGGTGACTTCGACATGCAGCCCGCCCGGCCGCTCGATCATCAGCGGCAGCGCGTGGTGCGCGGTGATCAGATGCGTGTCGATGGCCAGGCGCAGCAGGCGCAAGCCGTTCTCGAGATCGTGGTCCCAGACCGGCTTGTTCCACTCGAACAGCTTCTCGCCGCCCCACAGATCGTTGACCAGGACATCGAGACGGCCCTGCTCGGCACGGATACGCTCGACCAGTTCGCGCACATCGTCAGCAATCAGATGATCGACCTGGACGGCAATGCCCTTGCCGCCTTGCGCCGTGACCAGCTCAGCCGTTTCCTCGATCGTCTCCGGACGGCCATAGTCCGACTGTTGCGTCCGCGTCGTGCGCCCGGTGACATAGACGGTGGCGCCGGCGGCGCCGAGCTCGACCGCGATGCCACGGCCGGCACCGCGCGTTGCGCCGGCGACAAGGGCGACCTTCCCTTCAAGCATCATCGAAACCTCCCGAACCAAAACACCACAACGAGGGCTGGCGCCTGCTGCGCTCCTAATTTATAAATGATCATTCGTTTATAAATGGATGTCAAGATGACCCGGCCGAAAACGCAACCCGACGAGCAGGTGCTGGAGGTCGCCTACCGGCTGATGCACGCCGAAGGCCCGGAGGCGCTGACCTTCGAGCGGCTGGCGCGGGCATGCGGCCTATCGGGGTCGACGCTGGTGCAGCGCTTCGGGAGCAAGGCGCAGCTGAAGCAACGCACGCTGCTTTATGCCTGGGATGGGCTCGACCGGAAAACCGAAGCGCTGTCCGCCTCGACGCCGAGGACCCCGGCCGGGGCCATCCGGTTGTTGGGTGGTCTATCCAGCGGCTATGGCGACATCGAATCCTATGCCGAAGGTTTGCTGGTGCTGCGCGAGGACCTGCGCGATCCCGTGCTGCGGGCACGTGGCGCCGCCTGGAAAGCGGCGCTAAGCAAGGTGCTCGCCGACTGTTTCGCCGGTATACCCGGCATGCCTCAGGACATCGGCCTGCTGATGGCGTCGCACTGGCAGGGCTCGCTGCTGTGGTGGAGCTTCGATCCCGAAATGGAGCTGACCGCCTATGTCGAGCACAGCCTGGAGCGCTTCGTGGCGGCGATCACGGCGACATCGGCCCGGGCGGCTGCCGGGCCGATGTAGGATGATCGCGCGGGGGCTGGCTAGCCCGCGCGCTTCGGCCCCATCAGCACCGCCACCAGGGCCGCCAGCAGCGTTGCGATGCCGCAATAGGCGAAGGCGCTGGCGACGCCGGCATGGTCGACCAGCAGGCCGCCGAAGACGGCGCCGAGCGCGATCGCCACCTGGAACGTGGCGACCATCAGCCCGCCGGCGCTTTCGGCCTCGTCCGGCGCCGCGCGCACCAGCCAGGTCTGCAGCCCGACCGGCACCGCGCCGAAGGCGAAGCCCCAGGCGGCGACGGCGATCGCCGCCGTCACCGGCGAGGCGCCAAGGGTGAGCAGCACCAGCGCCGACACGGCAATCAGCAGCGGCGCCAGGGCGACCGCGGCCTTCAGGTTGCGCTCGGCCATGAAGCCGCCGGCGAAGTTGCCGAAGAAGCCGCCGATGCCGTAGCCGAGCAGCACCAGCGAGATCGTCTCGATCGGCAGCACCGGAACCACCTCGAGATACGGGCGCACATAGGTGAAGCCGGCAAAGTGACCCGAGGCGACCAGCAGCACGACCAGCAGCGCCGCCCTGATCATCGGCCGCTTCACGACCTCCAGCAACGCGCGCACGCTGGCCCCGCCGGCCGGCGGCAGCCGCGGGATGGTGGCAAGCTGCACCAAGAGCGCCAGCGCGCCGACGACGGCCGCGATCATGAAGGCGGTGCGCCAGCCCCAGACATCGCCGACATAGGCGCCGACCGGCGCGGCGGTGACGGTGGCGACCGAAACGCCGGTGAGGATGATCGACATGGCGCGCGGCATCAGCCGCATCGGCACGAGCCTCAGCGCCATCGCCGCCGACATCGACCAGAAGCCGCCGAGCGCGACGCCGAGAACCACCCGGGCCAGAAGCAGCATGGTCAGCGAGGAAGCAAAGGCTGCGAGCAGATTGGAGACGATGAGCAGAACCGTCAGCATCCACATCACCAGCC
>NZ_RZSG01001529.1:0-420 GCF_003997725.1 Mesorhizobium sp. M4A.F.Ca.ET.050.02.1.1 | reverse complement strand
GTCACCACACACGCTGAAGCGTGCGCATGGCTTCCGATCAGGACATTGATCGGGCGCTGCGCCGGCAAAGGAAAATAGTTCAGCGCTTTTTCCGCAATGAGACTGGAAATTTGAGCGTCTGGCCATCCCGGGCGGCAAACGCGCCGGCAAACCTGTCTTTGGCCAATTTCTCCATCTCGTCCAACTCATCGTCGGTGCGCGACGGATCGTGGTGAAACAGCGCAAGCCCCCGCGCGCCGGCGGCCTCACAGAGCTTGACGCCCTGTTGCCATGTCGAGTGCCCGTTGCCGCGATAGCGCTCCATTTCCTCCTCGGTGTAGGTGCAATCGTAAATGACGAGGTCGGCATCTTCGATCAGGCCGAGCACCGCCTGATCGAGTTTGCCCGGCTCGTGCTCAGTGTCTGTGATCACCGCAACGA
>NZ_RZSG01001528.1:0-423 GCF_003997725.1 Mesorhizobium sp. M4A.F.Ca.ET.050.02.1.1 | reverse complement strand
ACATGCGGCTGGTCGAACAGAATGCCGCGGCTGCGGGGATTGGCGGCGAGGATTTCGGCGAGCAGCGCACCTTGCCCGCCGCCGACATCCATGATGACCGGGAAGCGCGAGAAATCATAGGCCGCAAGGATCGCCGCCGCGACGCCGCGCGAGTTCGCCGCCATCGCAAGATCGAAAATGCCGGATTCCTCGGGGTGTTCGGCCCGGTATTCCCAGACGCCCTTGCCATGCGCGTGGCGGAACGCATTCCTGCCGCACTGGATGCTGTAGAGCAAATCGCTCCACGCCTGCCGATAGTAAGGCCGACCGACAAACGCCGCCCAGGGCGCTGCTGAATGCTCGGCGGCGCCTTGCGCTCCGACGCCGAGCGGCGTCAGCGAGAACTGCCCGTCTTCCGCCTCGTGAAATATGCCGGCCGCCGCG
>NZ_RZSG01001527.1:0-424 GCF_003997725.1 Mesorhizobium sp. M4A.F.Ca.ET.050.02.1.1 | reverse complement strand
GTCATAGGAATCGTCAGCAATTTCGACGTGGAAAAGGATGGTTACTTCTGTCTCGTCCACTATGTAAGCGCAATCGAGAAAGCCGGCGCTGTTCCGCAGGAGCCAACATGAAATACGACAAATCGATTTTTCAGACTAAGCTCCGGGCTCGCGCGTTCTGGGCCACGAGGCGAACACCATCGAGGTGCTCGTCCATCGCGGCCACAATCGACTCCGTGGCCCAGATGCTCAACCCATCGATGAAGAAGCTACTGCTTCAACAACACACTCACAAACGTCGTTCGAAGGGGCTCTCGTCTGGACATTCCTCCGACCTGCCAGCATCCCGAATCGCCAGTCCCCACGAGTGGTAATCTGGAGGCTTCTGTGGGGACCGCAATGCGTCGAGAGCTAAGAGCGCTGGCCAAGCGCTGTGCCATCAATC
>NZ_RZSG01001526.1:0-426 GCF_003997725.1 Mesorhizobium sp. M4A.F.Ca.ET.050.02.1.1 | reverse complement strand
CCCCAGATGCGGCTGAGCGTTTCCGTCATCCAGCGCCGGTTGGCGAGGCCGGTGAGCGGATCGGTCCTTGCCAACAGTTCCAACCGCTGGTTCGCCTTGGCCAGTTCGGCAACCCTGCGCCGATCGCGAAGCTCAAACAGGAAAGTCTTCTGCGCCAGAATTGTCATGATGCGTCGCGCGGCGACTGTTGCGAAGATACCGCTGGCGAAGAACAGCGTCCCAGCGGCCGCGCTCCCATGTTCGATGGCGGGGTTCTGCAGCTGAAACACGAGATACAGCCCGAGCGCCAGCCCGGCGATGGCCACCGGCCAGGCCAGCGGGATACCGAAAATGATGATCGCGGTAATGGCCACGAACAACATGACATTCAATTGCCGTTCATAGAACTCGCCACCAGCGCTTACGCCGACCAATGCGACCGACAAC
>NZ_RZSG01001525.1:0-426 GCF_003997725.1 Mesorhizobium sp. M4A.F.Ca.ET.050.02.1.1 | reverse complement strand
CTCCGTGATATCAGGCTTGATCGTGACTATATGTGCGGAGCGGCTGCGACAGCCGCGACCTGACCAGATGGCCAGTCGTGAGGCCAACTGGCCATCAGGCGAGTACCGGCCAGCGCGCTGTCGAACGATATCTGGGTAACCGCAAACCCAGGAGAACCATGATGAGCGACTTCAATTTGAGCGCATTTTCCGACGCAATCGCCGATCTCGCGGCAGCGGCCGCGCCGGCGACGGCGAGCCTTGCAACCCATCATCATCGGACAGCGAGCGCCTTCCACTGGCGCGACGGCTATTTCGTCACCGCCGAGGAAGTCGTGGAGGCGGGCGAGGAGATCGAGCTGACGCTGACTTCGGGCGAAACGGTCAAGGCCGAGCTTGTCGGCCGCGATCCCTCGACCGGGGTCGCCCTACTGAAGCCGGCCGCAC
>NZ_RZSG01001524.1:0-427 GCF_003997725.1 Mesorhizobium sp. M4A.F.Ca.ET.050.02.1.1 | reverse complement strand
GAGTAGGGGCGAATATGGCAAAATTGACGACAGGCCGCGCGAGCGGCCGCCGGCTCCACGCTCAGCCATTGTAACGCTGGAAGACGAGCGAGGCGTTGGTGCCGCCGAAGCCGAAGGAGTTGGACAGCGCCACGTCGATCTGGCGGGCGCGCGGCTTGTTCGGCACGAGGTCGATCGCTGTCTCGCGCTCAGGATTGTCGAGGTTGATGGTGGCGGGCGCCGTGTTGTCGCGGATGGCGAGGATCGAGAAGATCGCCTCCGCCGCGCCCGCCGCGCCCAGGAGATGGCCGATCGACGACTTGGTCGACGACATCGAGATCTTCGAGGCGGCATTGCCGACAAGGCGCTCGACCGCGCCGAGCTCGATCGTGTCGGCCATGGTCGAGGGGCCGTGCGCGGTGATGTAATCGATGTCGGCCGGCGAAAG
>NZ_RZSG01001523.1:0-428 GCF_003997725.1 Mesorhizobium sp. M4A.F.Ca.ET.050.02.1.1 | reverse complement strand
ACACAGTGGGCACATTGCGTCGGCGCTTTGCCGAACAGCGGCTCGATAGCCTTTACGATGAACCGCGTCCCGGCGCGCCCGATGAGGAGATTGCCGAGACGATCCGGTTGACGCTGGGAGACGACGCCGCGGGACGCAACCCACTAGCCTGACTCTGCAATCTTGAGGAGCGCCAAGTTTATTCTGGCGTGCGGCGAGCTCAACGCCGAGCCGCTTGGCATCGATGCACGACACGACGTGATGCGGCGGTGTCGCACGGGTTCTCACGGTTTGTGGCTTCGGGATCGCGCGGAAGGCCACGCTTTTCTGGCGGCTCGCGCACCGGTGCCAGACGGCCGTCGGGACCTTAAAATCGACGGGATGACCGGCGGACAACACCTCCACGCCGGCCATACCAGGCCTGGCGGACCGCCCGGACAATCCTGAGA
>NZ_RZSG01001522.1:0-428 GCF_003997725.1 Mesorhizobium sp. M4A.F.Ca.ET.050.02.1.1 | reverse complement strand
CGCTTTCACCGTCCTTCAAAATTGCCGACTTTGAGCGAAGGGCGAGGCTGAATGTCAGCTCCACGGCCCAACCCTGGTTCCCTGCCGGACCCTCAACGCTGGCAGAACGCGGCATGACCGTGAAGACGGAATCCGAGGCCTCGCCGAACAGCCTTTGACGTGCCGCGTCGAGAAAATCCTGACCTTTGAACTGGAAAGCCGTCTGGCGCTGAACCTTGAGGCCGAGCTGCGCGAGCGTGATGTTGCGATGCTCGTTCGGGCGAATGGAGATTCCCAGTTCCTTGCCGAGACTATAGCGTGCCGGTTCGAGCGACCGGTATTTGACGCTGTCGGCAAATGACTGCCAAAGGGCACGATAATCGGTGCGTGTCCCTAGGCCCACCATGTATGACCGCCAGGTCGGCGATCCCAACTGGAGGGCCTCAGGC
>NZ_RZSG01001521.1:0-429 GCF_003997725.1 Mesorhizobium sp. M4A.F.Ca.ET.050.02.1.1 | reverse complement strand
GCGGGGATGGCGCGGGCCCCGCCGGTGCATTCGGTAACGTTCTTGCCGGTCATCTCGACATGGATGCCGCCGGGATGCGTGCCTTCGCCGCGGTGCACCTCGAAGAAGGTCTGCACCTCCTTCAGGATGCGATCGAACGGCCGTGTCTTGTAGCCGGCCGCCTCAATCGTGTTGCCGTGCATCGGATCCGACGACCAGACCACGCTGCGGCCTTCCTTCTGCACCGCGCGCACCAGCTTCGGCAGATGCTCGGCCACCTTGTCGGCGCCGAAGCGCGCGATCAGCGTCAGCCGTCCCGGCTCGTTCTCCGGGTTGAGCAGGTCGATCAGTTCCAGCAAGCCGTCCGGTGTCAGCGACGGGCCGCATTTCAGCCCGAGCGGGTTCTTGATGCCGCGGCAATATTCGACATGCGCATGGTCGGGCTGGCGG
>NZ_RZSG01001520.1:0-430 GCF_003997725.1 Mesorhizobium sp. M4A.F.Ca.ET.050.02.1.1 | reverse complement strand
GACATGCAGCGAGCAGCCGGCGTCTGGCTCGCCAAGAGAACCTTCGCCAATGCCATTGAACGGATCAGATGGAGGTCCGCAAGGCTTTGGCGTCTGCGAATTCATTGCTTTCGAGACAACCGGCGTCACCCATCGACCTGCACTCACGCTTGACAGCGCGCAAGGCGCGCTGAGCAATCGTCTGGCGGAAGATCAGGCACGCGCCTTCGTAGCTGCTATAGACGTTCGCCGCTCTCGCAGCCGCGTAACGCCGTTCGCCTCACACGAGCCGATGCGGCGCAATGTCCTTGATGATCAGGAGGATCACTTCCCCCGGCAAGCAACGACCTACTGGAAATTGAAATACAGTGCCGGCGGGTACTGCGACCCGTCGGTGGCCGGCACATTTGCCTGCGCCGCGGGCTTGACCCCGCCTGTGGCCATGTTGTCC
>NZ_RZSG01000151.1:0-10185 GCF_003997725.1 Mesorhizobium sp. M4A.F.Ca.ET.050.02.1.1 | reverse complement strand
CATGCACTGCGCCGCCATCGCCGAAGCCAGATACTCGGCAACCACCGAGACTGGGGCGGCATTGGCCGGGAAATAGGCGAAGAAGCGCGGGTGCTGCCAATGCGTCATGCCGGGCACGATCTTTTCCTCGAAATCGGCAAAGATCCTGTCCATCGGTTCCGCGGTTTCCGGCGGCGAGACCTCGATGGCATGGAAAACCTCGCCAGGGGCAAGCGCTGGGCGCACCGGCCGTTCGCGCAAGGTGTCGCGGTAGTCGACACCCCAGTCGGCGGCACGCCTAGACCAAGTGCGGAATTCGTTATTGTCCATGTTTCCTCCCAGTAGCCGGCCGCCGCGCCGGCAAATGCAACCGCTCGGGTGTTGATTAACATGTTAAATATATGAAGGCAATGATTCGGTGAGGTCGCGCCGCCCTACCCCGGAAAATCCGGCAGGCTGGCGAAAGCCGTCTTCAGCGCGTTCGACCAGCCGTCCGAGATTGTGCGGTAATAGTGATCGTCCTGGCCGATGCGCTTCTTGAGGCTGACCTTGAAGGCGTCCTTCTCGTAGAACAGCAGGTCGAGCGGCAGGCCGACCGACAGGTTCGACTTCAGCGTCGAATCGAAGGACACCAAAAGCAGCTTCACCGTCTCGGCCAGGCTCATCGTGCGTTCATAGGCGCGGATGATGATCGGCTTGCCGTATTTGGTCTCGCCGATCTGGAAGAACGGCGTGTCGTCGGTCGATTCGATGAAATTGCCCTCGGGATAGATCATGAACAGCCGCGGCGGGCTGCCCTTGATCTGGCCGCCGAGGATGAAGGAGGCGTTGAAGTAGGAATCGGCCTTGTCGCCTGCGGGCGAGGAATGAGCGATGACCTCCTTGACCGTATCGCCTACCAGCCGCACCGTCTGGTACATGGACGGCGTCTCGAGCAGCGTCGCATGGCGATCCGCCACTGCCTTGGTGCGCTCGTCGAGCAGGCTGACCACGGCCTGCGTGGTCGCCAGATTGCCGGCCGACATCAGCACAATGACGCGCTCGCCGGGCTCCTCCCAGACATGCATCTTCTTGAAGGTCGAGATCGAATCCATGCCGGCGTTGGTGCGCGTGTCCGACATGAACACGAGCCCGCGATCGATCTTCAGGCCGACGCAATAGGTCATGGGTACTCTTTAGCAGCGATTCCGCTGGAATTACTGCTCTACCGTGACAGTCACCGCAAGCTGTTCCTGCGCCTGTCCCAGCCTAATCCCCGATACCGGTGAGGCGTCGCGGTAGTCGCGCCCGGTCGCCACGCGCACATAGCGCTCGTCGGGGGAGATTCCGTTGGCGGCATCGAAAGCAACCCAGCCGAGGCCTTGGACATGCGCCTCGGCCCAGGCGTGGCTCGCCGCCTGCTGGACCGCCGCATCCATCATCAGATAGCCGCTGACATAGCGGGCCGGAAAGCCCATGGCGCGCGCCGCGGCAGCGAAGATATGGCTGTGGTCCTGACAGACGCCGGTTCTAAGCGCCAGTGCCTCTTCGGCCGGCGTCATCACAGTGGTGGCGCCAGGCTTGTAGGCGACACGCTCACCGATCGTGCCCATCAGCCGATGAAGCCGCTCGATATCCGTGCCCTTGCCCGCCGAGGCGGCAAGCTCGCGAATGCCTTCGCCGGCGGCGGTCAGCGGCGTCTCCTGCGCGAACAGCCAGAGCGGCGCAAAACCCTGGTGTTGACCGGATACGCCCGTGGTGTCGCGCGTCACCACCTCGCCCGAAGCTTCAATGGCGATGGCGTGAGGCTCGCCTTCGACGCTCAAAAGCCGGGTGTCGTTGCCGAAATGGTCGGTGAAGCGTACCTCCTCGCGCGCGCCATCGATCTTCAAAGCCCAGGACTGAACGGTCTGTGTGTGGCCGCTGACTGGCAGCAGCCGCAGCCGCTGCAAGAGATACTGCACCGGCGCATCGTAGCGGTAGTCTGTCCGATGGGTGATCTTGAGCCGCATGGCGTCAGTTTCCGGTTGCGAGCCTGATGCTCAATAGAACTTGTAATCCAGCGCGATCTCGTCGCCGAGCCTGGTGTTGTCGCGGATGAAATTGGCCAGGAACTCGTGCAGGCCGGCGTCGAATATGTCCTTGATTGAGCCCGCCCTCAGCATTGCCTGCGTCTTTTCGGCCGTGGCGTGACAGGCATGGCGCTCGCCATAGTCGTCGCCCAGGAATTTCAGGTGTTCGGCGAGGAAGCGGTAGCAGAAGGTCAGTGAACGCGGCATGCGCACGTTGAGGATCAGGTAGTCGGCGATGTTGGTCGGCTTGTAGTCGGCGTCGTAGACCCAGCGGTAGGAGCGATGCGCCGACACCGAGCGCAGGATCGATTCCCACTGATAGTTGTCGAGCGTTGAGCCGACCCAGGAGATCGACGGCAGCAGCACGTAGTATTTGACGTCGAGGATGCGGGCCGTGTTGTCGGCGCGCTCGACATAGGTGCCGAGCTGAGAGAAATCGAAGATCTCGTTGCGCAGCATGGTGCCGTAGAACGAACCGCGGATCAGCGCTGTCTCGCGCTTGATGGCGTCGAGCACGTTCGGCAGGTCGCGCTCGTCGATGGGCCTGGCCAGCATGCGCTTCAGCGACATCCAGGCCTCGTTGATGCTTTCCCAGGTCTCGCGCGTCAGCGCAGTGCGCACCATGCGGGCATTGTTGCGGGCGGTCTCGATCGAGGACATGGTGCTCGACGGGTTCGAGGTGTCGCGCAGCAGGAAGTCGGAAACGTTGGCAGCGGTATAGTCCTGGTACTTCTGGCTGAAGGCGATGTCGGAGCCCGCGCTCAGCAGCACCGAGTTCCACTCCTCGGACGCATTCTGCGTACGGGTGAGCGCCATGCGCAGGCCGGCATCGACAAGGCGGGCCATGTTTTCGGCCCGCTCAATGTAGCGGTTCATCCAGTAGAGCCCGTTGGCGGTACGGCCCAAAAGCATATCAATTTGCCCCGATGTCGAGCGAATAGCGAATAGCGAGTAGCGAGTAGGGAAGAATGCGTCTCATGATTGCTGCGTCCCCCTGCCCAGCTCAATCATCCAGCACCCACGTATCCTTGGTACCGCCGCCCTGCGAGGAATTGACCACCAGAGAGCCCTCTTTGAGGGCCACGCGCGTCAAGCCGCCGGGCACGATCTGGATGCGGTCGGAGACCAGCACATAGGGCCTGAGGTCGACATGGCGGGGCGACAAGCCCTTCTCGGTGAGGATCGGGCAGGTCGACAGCGCCAGCGTCGGCTGGGCAATGTAGTTCGATGGCTTTGCCGCGAGCTTCTTGGCAAAGTCCTGGCACTCCTTCTTGGTCGCCGCAGGCCCGACCAGCATGCCGTAGCCGCCGGAGCCGTGCACTTCCTTGATGACCAGCTCGCTGATGTGCTCCAGCACATATTTCAGGCTGTCCCCCTCGGAGCAGCGCCAGGTCGGGATGTTGCCGAGGATCGCCTTGCGGCCGGTGTAGAACTCGACGATCTCGGGCATGTAGGAATAGATTGCCTTGTCGTCGGCGATGCCGGTTCCCGGCGCATTGGCAATGGTGATGTTGCCGGCGCGGTAGACGTCCATGATGCCGGGCACGCCAAGTGCCGAGTCCGGGCGGAAGGTGAGAGGATCGAGGAAAGAATCGTCCACGCGCCGGTAGAGCACGTCGATCTGCTTGTAGCCTTCCGTCGTGCGCATCGCGACATGGCCGTCGACGACGCGCAGGTCCTGGCCCTCGACCAGCTGCACGCCCATCTGGTCGGCGAGGAAGGCATGTTCGAAATAGGCGGAGTTGTAGCTGCCCGGCGTCAGCACGGCGATGGTCGGCGCATCCTTGGTGCCCTTTGGCCGCACCGCGGCCAGCGACTGGCGTAAGAGCTGCGGATAGTTTTCGACCGGCCGCACCTTGATCTGCTGGAACAGCTCGGGGAAGAGCTGCATCATCGTCTCGCGGTTCTCCAGCATGTAGGAGACGCCGGAGGGCGTGCGGGCATTGTCCTCCAGAACGTAGAACTCGTTCTCCGAGATGCGCACGATGTCGACGCCGATGATGTGGGTATAGACGCCGGCCGGCGGCCTGACCCCGATCATTTCCGGCAGGAAGGCCTCGTTCTTGGCGACCAGTTCCCTGGGCACGCGGCCGGCGCGCAGGATTTCCTGACGGTGGTAGATGTCGTCGAGGAACGCGTTCAGCGCCTGGACGCGCTGCTCGATGCCTTGCGTCAGGCGGCGCCATTCATTGCCGGAGATGATGCGCGGGACGATGTCGAAGGGGATCAGCCGTTCTGAGGCTTCCTGCTCGCCATAGACGGCAAAGGTGATGCCGGTCTTGCGGAAGACGCGCTCGGCGTCCTGCATTTTCTGGGTAAGCCTGGCCGGGTCTTGCTCCTTCAGCCAGCGATCATAAGCCGAATATGGTCTTCTCAGTCCGGAAACTTCCGGAAGCATTTCATCAAACGCTGCCAATCGCGTACTCCCCTGTGACACCATTTCACTGGCGTCGTCGGAGAAAATCAAGCGCAATCGGTGATTTGATGGATGCCGGCGGTCGTTATGTCAGGACTGCTTAAGATTGAGGCAGGGCCGACGGGGCTGGGTCAGGCTTTGCCTCGCGCCCGGGCAAACGACAAAGGGCGACTCAGAAGGCGCGGAAAGTGACGATGGTGAAGGTGTCCTTGATGCCGGGCAGAATCTGCACCTTCTCGTTGATGAAGTGGCCGACGTCCTGCTCATCCTCGACATAGAATTTGGCGAGCAGGTCGTAATTGCCGGCGGTCGAGTAGATGTCCGAGGCGATCTCGGCATCGGCAAGCGCGCCGGCAACCTCATAGGCCTTGCCCAGATCGCACTTAATCTGCACGAAAAATGCCTTCATTGCCGGTCCTGCCTAGCCTCTGCGCGAATAAGCGGCCCTTTTGGCAGAGTGGCGCCCAGCTTTCAAGCACCAGCCGAAAGGCGCCGAGCAACGAGCACCAAGCATGGCGGCATCGCCGAATCGCGGCGCCTGCGATTTGCTGAAACCACCAAGCGGCGCCATGCGTATGTTAGGATGCATCTTCGGACTGCGATTTCCCCTGGGGACAATGGAGGCAGGCATGCGCCGCTCGTTATTCGCATTCGCAATCATTCCATTCCTTTTCCTGTCCTCGGCGCTTGCAGGCGACGCCGAGGTCAAGGCGGCGCAGACGGTCATCGACAGCCAGTTGAAAGCCTTCATCGCGAATGACGGCGTCAGGGCCTACAGTTTCGCCGCGCCGAATGTGAAACGCGTCTTCCCGACGGTCGACATGTTCATGAACATGGTGACCAACGGCTACGCGCCGGTGCGCAAGCCGCAGAGCTATGCCTTCGGCAAGGTCGAGGAGACCGGTCCGACCTCGATTATCCAGCAGGTGATGATCGTCGGGCCTGATGGCAAGGATTACGAGGCGGTGTATACGCTGGAGCAGCAGCCCGACGGTAGCTTCCAGATCACCGGCTGCAG
This sequence comes from Mesorhizobium sp. M4A.F.Ca.ET.050.02.1.1, assembly GCF_003997725.1. Lineage (NCBI taxonomy): Bacteria > Pseudomonadati > Pseudomonadota > Alphaproteobacteria > Hyphomicrobiales > Phyllobacteriaceae > Mesorhizobium > Mesorhizobium sp. M4A.F.Ca.ET.050.02.1.1. Next base: position 4,721 of record NZ_RZSG01000151.1, on the reverse strand, counting down.
CCTGCGGGCCTCGACGTCGCTCAGCACCTGAGCCGGTCAGAGCACCGGAATATCACCCCGCGCCCAGCCTTCGGAGATCTCTGCGGCACGTGCATCGAAGGCCTGCGCTTCGATCGTGGCGCGGATGTCCTGCATCAATTTCTGATAGTAGGAAAGATTGTTCCAGGTGAGCAGCATCGCGCCAAGCGACTCCTGCGAACGCACCAGATGATGCAGGTAGGCGCGCGAATAGTCGCGTGCGGCCGGGCAGTCGCTCTCCTCGTCCAGCGGCCTCGGATCGTCGGCATGGCGGGCATTGCGCAGGTTGACCTTGCCGCGGCGCGTATAGGCGAGGCCATGGCGGCCGGCGCGGGTTGGCATCACGCAATCGAACATGTCGATGCCGCGCGCCACCGATTTCAAGATGTCGTCCGGCGTGCCGACGCCCATCAGGTAGCGCGGCCGGTCGGCAGGCAGTTCCGGACAGGTGATGTCGAGCATGTCCAGCATCACCGCCTGCGGCTCGCCGACGGCCAGCCCGCCGACGGCGTAGCCTTTCAGGTCCATGGCCTTCAGCGCCTGCGCGGAGCGCACGCGCATGGCCGCGCTGTCGCCGCCCTGGACGATGCCGAACATCGCCTTGCCCGGCTGGTCGCCGAAGGCCGCCTTGCAGCGCTCGGCCCAGCGCAGAGACAATTCCATCGCGCGCTCGATCTCCTTCGGCTTGGCTGGAAGTGCCGTGCATTCGTCGAGCTGCATCTGGATGTCTGAGTCGAGCAGGCCCTGGATTTCGATCGACCGCTCCGGCGACATTTCGTAGGGCGCGCCGTCTATATGCGAGCGGAAGGTGACGCCCTTTTCCGAGAGTTTTCTCAGCTTCGACAGCGACATCACCTGGAAGCCGCCGCTGTCGGTGAGAATCGGATGCGGCCAGCGGGCGAATTCATGCAGGCCGCCGAGCTTCGCCACGCGCTCGGCGCCCGGCCGCAGCATCAGATGATAGGTGTTGCCGAGGATGATGTCGGCGCCGACGCCGCGCACCTGGTCCATGTACATGGTCTTCACGGTGCCACCGGTGCCGACCGGCATGAAGGCCGGCGTCCGGATCTCGCCGCGCGGCATCGAAATCACGCCGCGCCGCGCCCTGCCGTCGGTGGCAAGCAGCTTGAAGGTGAAAGCCTCAGCCATGGAAGTCCTTGTCGTGCACAGGCGCGCCGGGTGCCTGCTCGTCGAGCGACTGCCGGTAGCGGATGCAGCCGCGCATGAATTTTTCCCAGGGCGGCACCGCGATGGCAGGTTCGGTCTTTTCCGGCAGCAGGGCCCAGAGGTCGGGGTGATGCCAGCAGAGATCGTGGCCGGTGGAGTCGCGATGGGTGCGAATGCCGGCGCGCAGTTTCTTCACCTCCGCGACCAGAGCGTCGCGGTCCATGTGTTCCAGATCATCGTCCATCGCTCGTCTCCGCTCGGTAAAGCAAGCTGGCGTCTCCGTAGGAGTAGAACCTGTAGCCGCTGTCGATGGCATGCGCATAGGCCGCGCGCATCGTCTCCAGCCCGCTGAAGGCCGAGACCAGCATGAACAGCGTCGAGCGCGGCAGATGGAAATTGGTCATCAGGAGATCGGCCGTCCGGAAACGGTAGCCGGGCGTGATGAAGATATCGGTCGGACCCGACCAGGCGGCGAGCCTGCCGTCCGGCGTGGCCGCGCTTTCCAGCAGGCGCAGCGACGTCGTGCCGACGGCGATGATCCGCGCTCCGCGCGCCTTGGCCTCGTTGAGTGCTTGAGCGGTCTCGGCGCTGACCGAGCCGGTTTCGGCATGCATCTTGTGGTCGGCGGTGTCGTCCGCCTTGACCGGCAGGAAGGTGCCTGCGCCGACATGCAGGGTGACGAAGCGGCGCTCGATCCCTTTCGCGTCCAATGCGGAGAACAGCTCTGGCGTGAAATGCAGCCCGGCGGTGGGCGCGGCGACGGCGCCCTCCTCCCTGGCATAGATGGTCTGGTAGTCCCTGCGGTCGCGCTCGTCGTCATCGCGCTTGGAGGCGATGTATGGCGGCAGCGGGATGTGGCCGACCGCATGCAGCGCCTCGTCGAGAAACGGACCGGACAGATCGAAGCCAAGCAGCACCTCGCCCGCCTCGCCCTTCTCGATCACCGTGGCGTCGAGCCGGCCGAGAAAGCAGGAATTGGTGTCATGGCCGAAATGGATGCGATCGCCCGCGGCGATGCGCTTGCCTGGCCGCATGAAGGCCTGCCAGCGGTCGGGCGCCACCCGCATGTGCAGCGTTGCCTCGACCTGCGCCTGTGCCTCGCCGCGCTTGCGGATGCCCTTGAGCTGCGCTGGAATGACCTTGGTGTCGTTGAAGACGAGGACGTCGCCTTCCTTGAGCAGCGACGGCAGGTCGCTCACCGCGCGGTCGGCCAGCCCCGCGCCGCCCGGTCTGACGACCAGCATCCTGGCGCTGTCGCGCGGCTCGGCCGGACGCAATGCAATGCGGTCTTCCGGCAGGTCGAAATCGAAGAGGTCGACGCGCATCAATAGAGCCGGATGAGCAGCGCTCCGGCGAGCAGCAACGCGGCGCCGGCAATGCGGCCGAGCGAGATCTCGTGCACCGCCACGCCCAGGAAGCCGGCGCGGTCGATGAGCATGCCGGCCAGCAGTTGGCCTGCGACCAGGAACGCCATCAGCGCGGCGGCGCCGATACGTGGCGTCAAAATCGTCGAGAGCGTGACGTAGAAGCCGCCGAGCATGCCGCCGGCGATGAACAGCCATGGCGCGGGCGCTTTCCAGTCTAGCGAAATGCCCTGCAGCTTCACCACCACGAGAGCGATGATGCCGAGCACGACCGCGCCCGACAGGAACGAGAACGCAGCCGCGGCGACCGGGAGGCCCAGGCCGCGCGCCAGCTGCGAATTGATGGGCGCCTGAACGGCGATAAAGGCGCCGGACAGGATGCCAAGCAGGGACCAGACGGCGCCCATCATCGTGGTTTCACACCTTACTTGACGTCGGCCGCGACCTTGAGCGACACGATCTTGTCGGGATCCTGCACCGGCTCGCCGCGCTTGATCTTGTCGACATTTTCCATGCCTTCGATCACCTGGCCCCAGACCGTGTACTGGCGGTTGAGGAAGGCGGCATCGTCGAAGCAGATGAAGAACTGCGAGTTGGCCGAATTCGGGTTCTGGGCGCGCGCCATCGAGCAGGTGCCGCGACCGTGGTTGGCGTTGGAGAACTCGGCCTTCAGGTCGGGCTTGTCCGAGCCGCCCATGCCCGCGCGGGAAGGCGCGAAGGAGGCCTTGCTCGAATTGCCGAACTTGACATCGCCGGTCTGCGCCATGAAGCCGTCGATGACGCGGTGGAAGACGACGCCGTCATAGGCGCCTTCGCGCGCGAGCTCTTTGATGCGGGCGACATGGCCGGGCGCCAGGTCGGGGAACATTTCGATGACGACGTTGCCCTTGGTTGTTTCCATGATGAGCGCGTTTTCGCGGTCCTTGATCTCAGCCATGTCAGATATCCTTTTGAGAAAACAGATTTATTTGTCGGCGGCGATACGCACTTTGACCATGCGGTCGGGGTCTGCGACCGTGCCGTTGTCCGCCTCGTCGCCCTTCTTGATGTTGTCGACCAGCTCCATGCCGCTGACGACATTGCCGACGATGGTGTACTGGCCATCGAGTGACGACGCCGGCGCGAACATGATGAAGAACTGCGAATTCGCGGAATTCGGATCCTGCGAACGGGCCATGCCGACCACGCCGCGCTTGTAGTGCTCGGTTTGCGAGAACTCGGCCGGCAAGTCAGGCAGGTCGGAGCCGCCGGTGCCGACGGCCTCGGGGTTGAAGCCCTTCTTCATGTTGCCGAACTTGACGTCGCCGGTCTGCGCCATGAAGCCGTCGATGACGCGGTGGAAGGCGACATTGTCATAGGCGCCCTCGCGCACCAGCTTCTTGATCTGCGCCACGTGCTTGGGCGCCAGATCGGGGCGCAGCGCGACGGTCACGTCGCCGTCCTTCAGCGTGATGATCATAGTGTTTTCCTTGTCGGCGGCGAAGGCCGGGAAGGATGCCGCCACGAGGCCGGCCAGCACGACGAGGAACGAAGCGAGCTTCTTCAGCTGCATGGAAGTCTCCGGAGTTTTATTTCGCGAATTTGGCGGTGAGCGCGCCGGCGACGGCCGCCGGCACGAAGGGGCGGATGTCGCCTCCCATCGAGGCTATCTGGCGGACAAGTGTGGCGGTAATGGTTCTGACCGACGGGCTGGCGGGCAGAAAAACCGTCTGCAGTTCCGGCGCCATGGTCTCATTCATGCCGGCCATCTGCATCTCGTAGTCGAGATCGGTGCCATCGCGCAGGCCGCGTATCATGATCGAGGCGCCCTCTCTCCTCGCCGCGTCGATGACCAGGCCATCGAACGCCACGACCTTTATGCGGGCGCCGTCGCGACCGAACTCGGCCTTGGTCGCCGCTTCGATCAGCTTCACCCGTTCCTCGAATGAAAACAGCGGCTTCTTGCCGGGGTGGATGCCGATCGCCGCATAGACGATGTCGGCCACGGCGAGCGAAGCCTTCAGCACGTCGAGATGGCCGTTGGTCAGCGGGTCGAAGGAGCCTGCGTAAAGGGCGATGCGTTCGGTCATGGCAGGCTTCTAGCGGGCGCGCGGACGGAAGGCAAATCCGATTGATGCGGCATCCGTGAACCTTTTCGCAGACTGAACGACAGATGAATGCGACGATCAGGAA
>NZ_RZSG01001519.1:0-430 GCF_003997725.1 Mesorhizobium sp. M4A.F.Ca.ET.050.02.1.1 | reverse complement strand
AACCTCAAGGCCGAGAACATCCGACTGGCGACAGTCAACGAGCGCGCCGAGGCGCGCATCGCCAATCTTCATGCGATCATCAAGCAGCTGGAGCGCGCCCGCTTTGGCCGCAGCTCCGAGAAGCTCGATGCCGACCAGCAGGCCTTCGCCTTCGACGAAATCCAGACCGGGCTCGGCGCGATCGAGGCCGAGCTCGAGGCGGCGAAGCCGACAAGCCAACAGCGTCGCCAGGCACGGCCGCGCAAGGCGTTCCCAGCGCATCTGGAGCGCGTCGAGATCGTCATCGAGCCTGAGACTGTCGCCTGCGCCTGTGGCGGCTGCCAGCCGGTCAGGATCGGCGAAGACATCTCCGAGCGGCTCGACGTGATGCCGGCGAAGTTCCGCGTGATCGTCACCCGCCGCCCCAAATATGGCTGCGCGCAGTGCAAGG
>NZ_RZSG01001518.1:0-432 GCF_003997725.1 Mesorhizobium sp. M4A.F.Ca.ET.050.02.1.1 | reverse complement strand
GGCGTCGCCTGGCGCCTGCCGTGGCGGCGCGCGCGCAGCGAAGCGGATACGGAAGAGCAATGGCGCCCCGATGCCGCAGCGGCGCAGATCCTGCTGTCGGAAGCCGACGCGCTTGCGGCGCGCGGCGACTATGACGAGGCGGTCCATCTCCTGCTTCGCCGCAGCGTCGCCGACATAGCCGGGCGCCTGCCCGACTTCCTGCGTCCCTCGCTGACGGCGCGCGACATCGCCAATGCTCCTTCCCTGCCGGCGCGGCCACGCGGCGCGTTCAGCGAGATCGCGCGAATCGTCGAGGCAGCGCTGTTCGCCCGCCGTCCCGTCGGCGCCGAAGGCTGGCAGCAAGCGCGCGGCGCCTATGAGCGGTTCGCCTTCCGGGATGCCTGGGCATGAGCGCGCCGGCGGCCGATGCGGAGGAACCGTTCAGCCGCAGGA
>NZ_RZSG01001517.1:0-433 GCF_003997725.1 Mesorhizobium sp. M4A.F.Ca.ET.050.02.1.1 | reverse complement strand
GGGTGACCGTTCGCCGGCCGGCGTGCCGGCCGAGAACGAAACCATCGCCGGCGTCGGCTTCCTCGGCAAGGCAGTCTCCGGTGTGGCGCCGAAGGACCTGAAGCCGCTGGCGGATGCCGGCAAGAAGTCGCTCGGCTCCGGCGTCGTCGTCTTCGTCGGCGCCGGCGAGGACAACAAGGCAAGTGTCGTCGTCGGCGTCACCGACGACCTGACCACCCGCTTCAGCGCCGTCGACCTGGTGCGCGTGGCGTCCGCCGCGCTTGGCGGGCAGGGTGGTGGCGGCCGGCCCGATATGGCCCAGGCCGGCGGTCCCGACGCCTCGAAGGCCGAGGACGCGATCGCGGCGGTGAAGGCGGCGCTGGAAGCGGCGTGACCTCGCTTGAGGTCGCCGCGCAGTCACGCTAGCCATCCCGGGAGCGCGAAGTGACGACAC
>NZ_RZSG01001516.1:0-434 GCF_003997725.1 Mesorhizobium sp. M4A.F.Ca.ET.050.02.1.1 | reverse complement strand
CATGTCGATTGCGCAAGCCCCGAGCTTCGGCTCGATCCTCAATGGCGGCGCCCTCTCCTTCGGCGGGCTGTCGCCGCAAATCCAGAAGATCGCCGGCGCGGTCATCAACGGCCTGCAGCTGGTCAAACAGCTCCAGCAGATTACCGGCCACGGCAGCAGTGCCGTCAACACAGCCTATAGCGGCAGCGTCAACGTCGCGTCGCTGTTGAGCGCCCTCACCTCGCAGGCCTCGCAAGGCGTCGCGCAACGCGAGCAGTCGTTGCAGTCGGCCAGCGGCGAGATCGGACAGTCCGAGGACGTCAAAGGCTCGGTCGATCAAAACACGCGCATGCAGCTCGAGAACGCGCGAGCGGTCAACGAGCTCATCGGCGTCCAGAATGGCGCCGTCGCCGCGCTCAACGAGGAAATGAAGACCCGGCTGTTGCGGCAAAGCC
>NZ_RZSG01001515.1:0-435 GCF_003997725.1 Mesorhizobium sp. M4A.F.Ca.ET.050.02.1.1 | reverse complement strand
ATCCATCCTCGTCTCGCTCCTTTTTCAGTTGCCAAAATCGATGACGTGACCGTCTTGCCAGGCGACGCCATCGACCGCGCCGGCCGCGGCTGGGGGATGATCGTCAACAGGGTTGAGAATGCGGGCGTTGATCAGCTTGCCGAGCTTCCAGCGATTGAGCACTTTGACCACGTATTTCGTGGTCTCGTCGTTCACGGGGATGCCGTTGGCTTTATAGACGTTCTGCTCGCCTGCATTGTAGGCGGCCAACATCAACAGCGGATCGTGAAACTCGTCATAAAGCGCTTTCAGATAGCGGACGCCGGCACGGATGTTGGCTTTGGCGTCACATCTGTCAGTCACACCGAGACGCGACGCTGTCGCCGGCATAAGCTGCATGATGCCGAGCGCGCCCGCGCGGGACGGCCCTTGATTGCCGCCCATGTCGCTCTCTGC
>NZ_RZSG01001514.1:0-436 GCF_003997725.1 Mesorhizobium sp. M4A.F.Ca.ET.050.02.1.1 | reverse complement strand
CTGAAGCCCTTCGAGCGGACCTATCCGTTCGGCTGGCTGGGTGTGCTGGCGGAGGTGCCGCCGGCCGACCACGAGCTGGTCTACGCCAATCACGAGCGCGGCTTTGCGCTGTGCTCGATGCGCTCGCCGCACCGCAGCCGCTACTATGTGCAGTGCCCGGCGGACGAGCGCGTCGAAGCCTGGTCCGACGATCGTTTCTGGGACGAGTTGCGCCGGCGCTTGCCGCCGAAGACGGCCGCCGCCGTCACCACCGGGCCGTCCTTCGAGAAGTCGATCGCGCCGCTGCGCTCCTTCGTCGCTGAGCCGATGCGCTTCGGAAAGCTGTTCCTGGTCGGCGACGCGGCCCATATCGTGCCGCCGACCGGCGCCAAGGGCCTCAACCTTGCCGCCAGCGACGTGCGCTATCTCTTTGCCGGGCTTCGCGAATTCTATAGCG
>NZ_RZSG01001513.1:0-438 GCF_003997725.1 Mesorhizobium sp. M4A.F.Ca.ET.050.02.1.1 | reverse complement strand
GGTCAGGCAGGAGGCGTTCGCATGAACATGCACGCCACCCGCAAGGCGTTCGGGTCCGACACGTTGAAGACCATCCTCGGCATTCCCGTGCTCGCCATCCGCTGGGACGACGCGATCGCGCTACTGACGCGGCTGGTCGCTGAGCGGCGCTTCACCAAGGTCAGCTTCCTCAACGCCCACAATGCCAACATCGCCTGCACCGATCCGGTCTTTGCCGAGGCGCTGGACGATTTCCTCATCCTGCCCGACGGCATCGGCGTCGACATGGCGGCGCTGCTGCTCTACGGCACGCCGTTTCCGGACAACCTCAACGGCACCGACTTCGTGCCTGCCTTCCTGCAGGCCTCGTCGCGGCCGCTGACCGTCGGCCTGCTCGGCGCCACCCGCGTGAACGCCGAGGCGGCATCGGTCAAGCTCGCCGCGCTCGCCGTGCAGCAC
>NZ_RZSG01001512.1:0-439 GCF_003997725.1 Mesorhizobium sp. M4A.F.Ca.ET.050.02.1.1 | reverse complement strand
GTAAAGCTTCTGTTGATCCCAAACCGGAATCAGATCGCGGGCATTGGGGGTGCCGGCAAAGGTCGTGTAGATGTCATAATCATGCGTCGTGGCGCCGTCTTGGATCCACTCCGCCTCAAAGACGGGTGGCGCGCCGTAGCCAACGATGTCGAAGTCAACCACCACGATATCGAGATAGCCGCGGTGCGCCGAAACGAAGTCTGCGCCCTCCTCCTTGACCATCGCCGGGTCGCGAGGCTGATCGCCACGACCATCATAGGCGGTGAACTTCAGGCCCTTCTGGCGATAGCCAACGCTGCCGTCATAGACGAGCTTGCCGTTGGCATAGAGCTTGCGCATCGTCCACGTTGAATCCGGCACCAGCGGGCGCGCAAAGCGCAGCCTGGCCGTCAGCTTCGACGTGGTTGTCGTAACCGTGTCCCAAAACTCGATGTGGGTC
>NZ_RZSG01001511.1:0-440 GCF_003997725.1 Mesorhizobium sp. M4A.F.Ca.ET.050.02.1.1 | reverse complement strand
TTCCCGATCTGTTCGGCCATCGGCCGCTGATCATCGCCTCGCACGCCGCGGTGGCGGTGCTCTACATTATCTTCCGGGTTGCGATCTGGCTGCAGAAGCTGCGGGCCCGGCGGTAGATCGCCCGTCGCCGCGGCCCGATCCTGGCATGCCGATTCCCGTCCGAAACCGGTGGCTAAATCTTTAGGTTAATTATCCTTGCTGGGGTGACCGTTCGTTAAGCCTCTTTCGAAACCTCTTACCGGTAAGCTCTTGTTAGCCTTGGCGTTTAAGTCGAATTTTATGAGTATTCGATAGTGTCGCGATCAAGGTGAAAAACAAAAAAATCACCGGGCGACAAACGAGAGGCAAAGACAATGATCAATTCGCGTCCGGCGGCGAAGACCGCCACCGTATCCGACGACCGCCGCGAGGCGATCCGTTCGCTTTACATGGAATCGCCG
>NZ_RZSG01001510.1:0-443 GCF_003997725.1 Mesorhizobium sp. M4A.F.Ca.ET.050.02.1.1 | reverse complement strand
TCCCTGGACGCTGCTTCGACCGTGAAGGTGAGCACGCACAACACGATGCCGACGCTCTCGTAGGAGAAACTCGAGTCGAACAGGAAGAAGGTCGAGCAGCCCATATAGGCCAGACAGGCGATGGCCGACATGCGCGGCGATCCGGCGATGCTTTCGAGGAACAGAAACAGGGCACCGATGAACGTGGCCTTGAGGACGGCCAACAAGAGCGTCCCCGCCACAACCAAGGGCAGTCCCGTCAGATCGACGATCGCCGTCGTCAGGATTTCCAGGGCGGGATACGTTGGCCCGATCGGGAAAAGCGGGTTGGACAGGAACAGCCGGCGCGCCGTGAGAAGATCCTCGGCTGCGATCCAGTGCAAGAACTCGTCGTAGCCGCTGAAGCTTGTCGGGGAATAGACCCTTTTGCAGTAGAATAGGGCTTCGGCAAGCAGGAACAGAAG
>NZ_RZSG01000150.1:0-10189 GCF_003997725.1 Mesorhizobium sp. M4A.F.Ca.ET.050.02.1.1 | reverse complement strand
GGGTTGCTCCAGCTTCATGATCGCGCAGATCACGGGCCTGTCGACCGAAAGCGGAAATCTCATCGCAACTCTTTCATCGTGCCAATTGCCGAAGTTCGATCTGCCGAAACTTGATCGCATCGCCATAGAAGGCCGCGAGCTGCTCGGCGGACGCTGTCCAGTCGCCGATGTCCAACTTATGAAAGCGGTAGCGTGCGTCGCCAGGCGGAAGCAGGTCGATGTCCGGCCTGATCGCCGGATCCAGGATGCCGGCCACCGGCAGGTGGATCGTGCGCGCCGACGACAGCCAGCAGGCCAGCCAGGCAAAGCTGCCTACCGACGCGACGACATGGCTTGCCCGGCGCAGCGTCTCGAAATCAGTCAACGGCGATGCCTTCGGCGCGAAGGCGGCATCGGGAAAGCGCTGGCGCAGGCGCCGGCAATAATCATTGTCGTCATGGACCTGGCCGACGAAGACCGGCTTGCGGCCACTGTCCCGGCTAAGGGTCTCGAAGAAGGCGAACGGCATCGGGCAGTAGTTGCGGTGGGAGCCGTCGAGTATATCGCCGGCCCGCACATGGATGACGAGGAATTCGTCGCCATAGGTCGGCGCATCGACTGCACGCTCGTCGAAAAACCCGGAAACCTCCATTCGATCGTAATAGCCCAACCTCTGTGCGAAGCCCTTGAACAGGATGCTCCGCGCGCGTTTCTCACGGAACGCGGCAGCGATCGTGTCGAGATCGTAGCGATGATAGCCTTCTACCCGAAGCGCCCGGTATCTCCACACAAGAGGCGGCCGCAGCTTGGCGATGGACCATTCCGGCAGATCGGCGTTGCAGACATAGCCGCCGGGAATGCGCCCGGCCAGCACATGGCTGAACATGTACTGGAACATCCTGTTTCCCATGCCGCCAAGCGGCCGCATGACGATCGGTACACGCCGCATCGAACCCCCTTGAAGCCGGCACCGGATCGAGCCTGTCGATCGCGATCCCGGCATTGTGCGCTGGAATAATCGCGTGAGGATCGTCTGATACGCAAGCCGTGCTTGTCGTCGCGTATCGGGGCCCAGTGCAGTCTAGGGATATTTTGTCTGAACTGCGATCGCGTCCCGGGAATCGCTCTCCAGGTCCTTCGGCAGCGGCAGGCTCGAGCAGTTCAAGTGCACCTCGCGGGCGAACAGCTTTCGCTGCTTCTGCTCGTGCTCCTTGATGGCCGCCACCAGCCCCATGCTGTACGGGCCAAGCAGGACGCCGAAGCCCCAGCCGGGGTGCTCCTTTTCGCGAGCGGCGTAGTTCGAGGCATCCATGCGGGCTTTCTGGCATTCCGGCGACGCCCATTTCGGGTCCTGCTGCGAAAGCGACGTTTCATAGTCGACCGGAGAGGTCACACACCCGGCCAAAGTCGCCGCCAGCACGACAAGCACTGCAATTCTCATCCACAAGCCTTTCCTAAAGCATCGCGGAGAAACCACAGATCGCTTGCTTCCACAAGGCGCGGGCTTGGACGAGGCAGCGAGAAACAGGGTTATCGTCGTTGGTCGCCCGGCTCAGAACTTGCGGCTGAGATAAGCGAGCATCGTGATCGGGCTGGGCGCGCATTGCCGGCAGGCTGGGCGCGACATTACCGGCGGCTCGGGCCTGGAAAGATTGCGCCTCCTACGCATGACTATTCTTGTGAGATGTAACATTCAAAGGCAGTGATATATTGCCGGCTTTGGCTGACGTTTCTTCAACGGGAGACATGGCATGCTGGCAATACCGATATCCCATCCAGGAGATCAGCCCGCCGTCGGGACGATATCCTCCTCGACCGGATCCTCCCCGACTCTATCGTCCTTGACCGGCTATCCGGCCGCCGTGCTGTGCTGGCTACTTTCGGCCGGCGTCTACATCGCGGCCAAATGGGTGGCGCCGGAAATGCCGCCCTGGGGCCTCTGCTTCTGGCGGCTTGCGCTCGCCTCAGCCATCCTGCTGCCGATCGTGCACCGCCATCACGGCGCGATGATCACGCTGCTCAAAACCCGCGCGGTGGAGATCGTCGTCGTCGGCGCGATCGGCCTGACGCTTTGCCAGGGCATGATCTACCACGGCCTCAACGACACCGACGCCACAACGGCCGGCATCATCATGGCGCTGTCGCCGGTCATGACGATGGTGCTCGCCCGTTTTGTGCTTGGCGAGCCGCTCGGGCTCTGGAAGTCGCTCGGCGCGCTGGCGGCGCTTGCCGGGATGATGGTCATCGTCGCGCACGGCAACCTGACGGCGCTGCTTCAGCTCCGGTTCAATCCCGGCGAATTGTGGATCGTCGGCAGCGCGTTCTGCTGGGGTCTCTACACCGTGCTGCTGCGCCGTTCCAAATTCGGCCTCGAGCTGCTACCGCTGGTGGTTCTGCTGCTTGGCGCCGGCGCGCTGGTCGCCCTGCCCTTCCATCTGTGGGAACTGTTCAACGACGAACGCTCGGCAATGACCATCAATGGTCTGCTCGCGCTCGCCTATCTGGCGGGTCCGGGCGGCGCGCTGATGTACTATCTCTACAACCGAAGCGTGGAGACGCTCGGCGCCAGCCGCGCGAGCATGCTGCTCTACCTGCAGACGGTGTTCGTCGCGATACTGGCCTATCTGCTGCTCGGCGAGAACCTGCATGACTACGACCTGGTTGGTGCTGCCTTCATCGTGGCCGGCATCGTGCTCGCCACGGTGGTCAAGCCCATCCCGGGAAAAGCATGAAGCCGTCCGCAATTGCGCTTCGATAAGCTTAGGCTCCTGGCCCCTTCGGGAGCGGGCTGGCTCGGCGAAGCCGAGACGGAGCGGGCGCCGCCATTTGCGACCCTTCGAGCGGCCGGAGATTCCACAATCCCTGCGTCATCGATATGATGCGGCGATGGGGCGCGACATCAATCGAAGGGGAGCATCCGGTGAACGAAAAAGCCAGTCCAAGAACACTCGCGGAGATCGCCAGCTATCACGCCCATATCTACTACGCCGGGCAGCCTGAGCGGCAGCATGCCGAATGGCTGCGGCTTCGCATCGCAGAACGTTTCCGCGTGCGCCTCGGCAACTGGCGCGACGAGCCGGTCGGCCCGCATCAGCAGGCGATGTACCAGGTCTCGTTCGCCAACGCGCTCTTTGCTACGCTGGTGCCATGGCTGATGTTGAACCACGGCGGCCTGAGCATTCTCATCCACCCCAACACCACCAACCCCAAGCGCGACCATCTGATCGACCCGATCTGGATCGGCCGGCCGCTGGGTGTGAACGGCGAGGTGCTTGGGGACGAAGATGAGGCGGAGGAGGCACTGGAGGTGAATACGGAGCCGACGCTGGGGGCCTAGGGCGGCGTCAGTCCGACAGAGGGCAGGTCCTGGTTGAACAGGATCGCCGGGCTGGTTGGCTTGGCGCTTAAGCTGGCGACGTCGCATCATCAAGACGCAGCAGGCGCAATCGTAGCACGCTTGGCTACAGCCTTGCAGCTCTTGGCGGAATCGCCGACCCGTTTTGCGCATTTGTCTTGACGCAATTCCGGACGAAAAGCCGCTGCGCTTTCTGGAATTTCTTTAGACTGCTTCGCCGGTCTCAATATACCCCTTTCGGCTTAGTCCATTTGAGATAGATGTTGGCCCTCGACTCACACGTGAGTCAGGCCAATACTTCAACTCGTAAATTAAGCGAAGCGGGGGCTCGCGAACATGGATTCCGATATCATCTCGGGGATAGCTGTTACTTCGATCGTCGTCGGCTTCGCCGGTCAAGCCGTCTTGCTTTGGATCGCATGGCGCGGCCTTGAGTGGACGCCGGCGAAAGTTGTCGCGAGCTACCGAAGAGGGCGCTTCGCCGCAGCTGCCGGATTCGACCGAACTGCGGATCCTGGAGATCGCCGTTGCCTGCGGCTTTGAGTCTCCTTCGCATTTTTCAAAAACCTTCCGCGAGCATTTTGGAGAGGCTCCAAATTCTGTTCGCGCGCTCGCTCACGGCAGACGGGGCGGCCTGCGCTGCGCCGCAGGCGACTTGTCAGTGACACCACAAGCGTCGGGCCCAAAGCACCAAAATTATCGCTGAGGCTCGCAGTTCCGATCGGTCCGGATCGCAGTCCGCGCTAAACGACCAGTTTGTCGCAACGTGTGCGGTACTCCCCGAATTGCCGGTTCCGTAGTATGGCGAATCGACTTTGAAAATTTGGAGATTCCAGTGCTTCGCCGCAGTCTTGTTGTCTTTGCAGCGGTTGCTCTTACCGCTTGCGTCTCGTCCTCCATTGACCCGCAGAGCAAGGCCTCCATGGGCTCCGTCTACGTGGAGCCTGTGCAGATGTCGAAAGCCTCTGTCTTTGCGCCAAATTCAAGTGAGGCAAATGCAAGTTCTGGGAAAGTGCCCGCCACGGTATCAGAGGCTACTTCTCGTCTTCAAGAGATCGTGGACACGCGCACAAATCTCCGCGAGCTCATCGAGAGTCAGGCGAAGGAAGACCTTATTAGCAAGGGATATCGCGTAACAGACGCGGCATCGGGCGCCTCCGCCAAGCTGAAGATCAATGTCTACAACGCATTGAGCGTACCAGTCGGCGATGGGCGAGGCATTGCGATGACCGTCAGCGCTGAGATGGTTCGTTCATCGGACGGCAAACGGCTCATGTTCGCCGGCGCCAGCCAAATCAAGGATGCTGAAGCGCAGGGCGTTCGCATGGCGCCCTATGCCGAGTGGTTCACCAATGAGGATTTCCTCGTAGAGCAGTACCGTTTGGTCGCTCGGCTGCTTACCGCTCAGGCCCTTGCGGGCCTATAGGGACGTGAAAGCTGGGTCGAGGCGACGACCAGCACCGGATCTAACTCGCGCGAAATCTGTGAAAGCAGGAGCAAGGCCTCGTGGCGAGCCGGATCGACTGGCCATGCGGGGGCGGTCGGCTGCCGGCCTATCCCCCCGCCAGTCTTGGCAGCAGAAAAATCTCCGCCCCCTCAGGCAATTCCTTCGACCACGTATCCCGATAGATCGTGCCGTCGATCGCGACAGCGATGCCGCGATCGATCAGCGGCTCGAAGGCGGGATACTGTTCCGAAAGTTTCCGGAACAGCTCCCTGATGTCCTTGGCCTCGACCTCGACCTTACTCTGGCCTCCGGCGAGCGCGCCAAGCGATCCCCAGAGCGTCACTTCGACCATCAGCGCCAGAACCTCATTGGACCGTGGCGTAAGTCGAAAACCGCTTAGCGCTTTTCGGCATTGCTCTAGCCTTCCCGTTCCGCCTCGATCGCCGCCAGGATCCGCGGCGGCGACATCGGGATGTGCGTCATGCGCACGCCGGCGGCGTTCGAGACCGCATTGGCGATCGCCGCCAGCGGCGGCACGATCGAGGTCTCGCCGACGCCGCGTACCCCATAGGGGTGGTTGGGGTTGGGGATCTCAAGGATCTGCGTGTCGATCATCGGCAGGTCCGAGCAAACCGGGATGCGGTAGTCGAGAAAGCCGGGGTTCTGCAGGCGCCCGTCCTTGCCGTAGATATACTCCTCGTTGAGCGCCCAGCCGATGCCTTGCGCGGCACCACCCTGGTACTGGCCCTCGACATAGGTCGGGTGCACCGCCTTGCCGGCATCCTGCACCACGGTGTAGCGGATCACCCTGGTGGCGCCGGTGTCGGGATCGACCTCGATGTCGCAGATATGGGTGGCGAAGGACACGCCGGCGCCGTCGGCGACCAGCTCGCTGTGGCCGGCGATCGGTCCGCCGGTCTTGCCGGAATCGGCGGCGATCTCCTTCAGCGACAGTGTGCCGAGATTGCCGTGCTTCTCGCCCTTGGCGACCGCGTGGCCCTGTTCCCAGGCGACGTCATCGACCGAGATGTCCCACATCTGCGCGGCGCGCTCGCGCAGGATCTTGATCGCGTTGCGGGCGGCCGAGATGGTCGCCATGGAGGAGGAGAAGGTGCCGCGGCTGCCGTCGGTCATGTCGTTGTAACCGAGGGAGGACGTGTCGGCGACGATCGCCTTGACTTGCGAATAGTCGATGCCGAGCTCCTCCGCCGCCACCAGTGACAACGAGGCCCGTGAACCACCGACGTCGACCGTGCCGACGGCCAGCGAGACCGAGCCGTCCATGCCGATGTTCAGGTCGGTGCAGGTCTGGCCGCCGAAGTTGAACCAGAAGCCGCAGGCCATGCCCCTGCCCTGGTTCTTCGCCAACGGCGCCTTCATGTGCGGATGGTTCTTCGCCGCCTCCAGTGTCGGGCCGATGCCGATCGGGCCGTAGACCGGGCCGTAGGAGGAGCGTGTCCCTTCCTGAGCCGCATTCTTGATGCGGAAGTCGACCGGGTCGATGCCGATCTCCTTGGCCAGCTCATCGACGGCGCTTTCCACCGCGAAGGCCGCCATGGGTGCCGAGGGCGCGCGATAGGCGGCGGTCTTCGGCCGGTTGACCAGTACTTCGTAGCCGACGGTCTTGACGTTCTCAAGCTTGTAGCAGGCGAAGGCGGTCATGGCGCCGATCTCGGCCCACGTCCCGGCATAGGGGCCGCTCGTGTAGCGCAGCGTCGCTTCGGCGGCGGTGATGGTGCCGTCCTTGCGGGCGCCGATCTTGACGTCGATCGAGGTGGCGCTGGTCGGGCCCGAGGCGCGGAACACCTCGTCGCGGGTCATCACCAGCTTCACCGGCCGTCCGGCCTTGCGCGACAGCGCCAGCGCCACCGGTTCGGCCCAGACATGGGTCTTGCCGCCGAAGCCGCCGCCGATCTCGGAGGAGGTGACGCGCAGCTTCGAGGCTTCGATGCCAAGCAGTTGCGCGCAGTGCTGGCGGTAGACGAAGTGGCCCTGCGTGCAGACCCACAGCTCGGCTGTGCCGTCGGTGCTGACGCTCGCCACGCAGGCATGCGGCTCGATATAGCCCTGGTGCGTCTGCTCGGTCTTGAACGAGCGCTCGACGATGAAGTCGGCCTGGCCGAAACCCTGATGGACGTCGCCATGGCCAAACTGGCTGCGCTTGGTGACGTTGGACGGCTTTGCCGGCTTTTCCTCGAGGCCCTCGGTGAAGGTGGCGTCGTTGACGAGCGGTGCGGTGTGCTTCATCGCCTCGTCGACATCGGTCACATGCGGCAACACCTCGTAGTCGACCTCGATCAGCTTCAGCGCCTGCCTGGCGGTGCGGGCATCGACGGCGGCGACCGCGGCCACCGCATGGCCGTCATAGAGCGACTTGGTGCGCGCCATGCAATTGTCGAGGATGTCGTACATAGCGGTATCGCCATCGGTAAGGTCTGGCAGGTCGGCCGCGGTGACCACCGCCTTCACGCCGGCGAGTTTTTCGGCCTTCGAGGTGTCGATCTTCCTGATGATCGCATGGGCGTGTGGGCTGCGCAGCACGCGCCCGACCAGCTGGCCGGCCATGTTGAAGTCGGCGCCATAGCGGGCGCGGCCGGTCACCTTGTCGACGCCGTCGGGGCGAATAGGGCGCGTGCCGACGGAAGAGAAATTGCGTCCCGAGTACCGCGGATCGAAATTCATCTCAGGCTCCCTTCATCACGTTCGCCGCGTCCTGGACGGCGCGCACGATCTTGTCATAGCCGGTGCAGCGGCAGAGGTTTCCGGCGAGGCCGAAGCGGATTTCCTCCTCGGTCGGGTCGGGGTTCTTTGCCAAAAGGTCCTTCGCCGCGATCAAAAAACCCGGCGTGCAGATTCCGCACTGAAGCGCGGCGTGCTCGAGGAATTTCTGCTGCAGCGGATGCAGTTTCTCGCCATGCGCCATGCCCTCGACGGTCTCGACGCGCCGGCCTTCAGCCTCGGCGCCAAGCACCAGGCAGGAGCAGACCAGCCGGTCGTCGAGGATGATGCTGCAGGCGCCGCAGTCGCCGGTGCCGCAGCCTTCCTTGGCGCCGGTCAGCCCGAGCCGGTCGCGCAGCACGTCGAGCAGGGTCTCGTCCGGCTGGCAAAGATATTCGACGTGATCGCCGTTGATTGTCGTTGAGACTGCTACACCGGCCATCACTTGCCTCCTGCGCGCTGATAGGCGGTCGTGGCGGCTCTCCTGGCCAGCACACCCGCAACTTTCCGTCTGAACTCGATGGTGCCCCGCTTGTCGTCGATGGGACGGCAGGCGCCGGAGCAGACCTTGGCCAGCCGCTCGAGCGCTGCTTCGTCGAGCGTCCTGCCGATGAGGGCCTCGGCGGCCTCGTCCACCAGCAGCACCGTCGGCGCCGCGGCACCCAGCGCCACGCGGGCCGCCTTGACCACGCCCTGCTCGTCGAGCGTCAGGTTCACGCCGGCGCTGACCACGGCGATGTCCATCTCGGTGCGCGGAATGAAGCGCAGATAGGCATCGCCCGAATGCGGCGCACGTTTGTCGAGCAGGATCGCCTCGATGATCTCGCCCTTGGCGAGCGAGGTCCGGCCCGGACCGGTCGGCACCGCCTCCACGGCAATCGTGCGCTTGCCCGAAGATCCGGCAACGACTGCCCTGGCGCCGGCGGCTACCAGCGCCGGCACGCTGTCGGCGGCCGGCGAGGCATTGCAGAGATTGCCGACGATGGTGCAGCGTCCCTGCACCTGCTTGGAGCCGATCAGCTTCGCCGCCTCGACGACGCCCGGCCACGCCTTCTTCAAGGAAGCGCTCTCGCCCAGCACGGCGCAGGGGACGGCGGCTCCGATGCTGAAGCCTTCTGCGGTTTCGCGGATCTCGCTCAGGCCCTCAATGGCCTTGATGTCGACGATCAGGTCGGGTTCGATGAAGCCGCCCTTCATCCTCACCAGCAGGTCGCTGCCTCCGGCGAGGATGGCGGCCGTGCCGGCCGACCCGGCCAATTGGCCAACGGCATCTTCGATTGAATGCGGACGTATGTAGCGCATCGTCTCCTCATGGTTATCGCAATCTTGTCGACCGTTATAAAGGGTCTCCTCATAATGGCCATCCTCTTCCGCATCGGTGGCGATTGGGCCAAGGCGAGGCAAAATGCAGTCCCACCGGCGCACGCCGGTTCGGCTGACCGTCGGCCGCCCGGAATTGCGTCAAACAAAGGGTAAGCGGCTCGGCGTTGCCGCGAAACGATGAACCGCCGCAGGGGCTTGACCCGACGATCGCTCGCGTGAAACCTCTCCGGTCAAGGGAGAAGTTTCCATGCGACATCTTTTGGTTGTCCTCACCGCCTTGATCCTCGCGACAGCAGCGCAGGCGAGTACGATTTACTACGGCGCCAGGGTGGGAAATGGAACTTACCATCGTGAAAAAGACGGGCATCGGCTCCACGCACGCCAGCATCCTGGCTAAACACGACAGGCAGAAGGCGGGCGCCTACTGCCGCGAATATGGCCACGATTTCTCCAAGGATTGCATCGACGCGGAAATGAAGTCGCCTCTGCACTTCGAGATCACCGCCAACTGCAAGACCGGCAAGTTCACCACCTTCTATGGCGCCAGCATGCTGTTCCAGGGCCGCAACAAGGGCACCGATGTGACGACGGACTATCTGATCACATCGATTGATGACAATGTGGTGCTCGATGGCTCCGGCGCTTCCGGCTACGACTATACGCTGGAGCAGTTCAAGGCGCTGTGCCCCAACCGCGTGAAGTAGGGCCGGTGGCCTGGCCCGCCCGAGCCCGGAACCTGGACCGTGGCGGGCACGGCCATTTGTGGCTAGCAAGTCGTCATCGGAGGCCAAGAAGCATGACCCTGACCAATCAGGATATTGTCGAGCTGACCGCGTGGCGGCGCAAGCTGCACCGGCAGCCGGAGATTTCGAATGAGGAGGAGAAAACGGCAACGGAAGTCGTTTCCTTCCTCGCCGATACGGGGCCGGACAGAGTGCTCACCGGACTGGGCGGGCACGGCGTTGCGGCGGTCTACGACAGCGGCCGAGCCGGCCCGACCGTACTGTTCCGCTCGGAACTCGACGCGTTGCCGATCGAGGAACTCTCCGGCGTGCCGCATGCCTCGCAGGTGCCGGGCAAGTCGCATATGTGCGGCCATGACGGGCACACCGCGATCCTGGCCGCGCTCGGCCGTCAGCTCGGGCGTGAGCGGCCGGCTAGCGGCCGCGTCGTTCTGATGTTCCAGCCGGCGGAAGAAACCGGTAATGGCGCGGCCGGCGTCGTCGCCGATCCGCGCTTCAGCGAGATCACCCCGGATTTCGCCTTCTCGCTGCACAATCTGCCCGGCGTGCCGTTCGGCGAGGTGCGGCTGAAGAGCGGCGTGGTCAACTGCGCCTCGCGCGGCATGCGCATCGTTAGGGCAAGAC
>NZ_RZSG01001509.1:0-445 GCF_003997725.1 Mesorhizobium sp. M4A.F.Ca.ET.050.02.1.1 | reverse complement strand
GGGCGTCGCCCTCGATGTCGCCGGCATTGGCCAGCAGTTCGGCCTGGGTGATGGTCCGCGCCCCCGAATCCTCGGCGATCGCCGCCAGCGTCACCGGGCTGGTCGTCGGCGCGTCGTTGACCGGGGTGATGTCGAGCGTCGCCGAACCTGCGACACTGAGCGGGTCCGCCCCGCCGTTGGTCGTGCCGTCGTCGGTGATGGTGTAGGAGAACGACACCGAGGTGTCGTCATCGGCATCCGGCGTGTAGGTCCAGGTGCCGTCGCCATTGTCGTCGAGCGTGCCGCCGCCGGACGAGATCGCCAGGCCGCTCGCAACCAGGGCGTCGCCCTCGATGTCGCCGGCATTGGCCAGCAGTTCGGCCTGGGTGATGGTCCGCGCCCCCGAATCCTCGGCGATCGCCGCCAGCGTCACCGGGCTGGTCGTCGGCGCGTCGTTGACCGGGGT
>NZ_RZSG01001508.1:0-446 GCF_003997725.1 Mesorhizobium sp. M4A.F.Ca.ET.050.02.1.1 | reverse complement strand
CGCCGATGGTCGACCGATCGAATTCGTCACTAGCCTGCTCAACCCGGCGCATTTCGCCCTTCATCTGGAGTTTTGAGATGACGGATGCGGCCGGGGTGATCGACCGGGCAATGGGCGCGCTGATCGGCGGCGCGCTTGGCGACGCGCTGGGCATGCCGACGCAGCTTCTGTCGCCCGGCCGCATCGCCGAACTCTATGGCCATGTCGACGACTTCGTCGCGCCCGTCGACGATCATCCGGTGTCGAAGGGCCTTGAAGCCGGCACGATCACCGACGACACGGAACAGGCGCTGCTGCTTGGCCGCATCCTGGTCGGGTCCGGCGACCGTTTCGACCACACGCGCTGGGTCAATGCGCTGCTCGACTGGGAGCGCGGGGTCAAGGCACGCGGCAGCTACGACTTGCTCGGCCCGTCGACCAAGCGCGCCATCGACGCCATCAATGAC
>NZ_RZSG01001507.1:0-447 GCF_003997725.1 Mesorhizobium sp. M4A.F.Ca.ET.050.02.1.1 | reverse complement strand
GTCCTTCGCCGCTCATCATCGCCCAGAGGTTCTTGGCCGCATGCCAGCCGATGGCCTGAGTTCCTTCAGTCGTCCAGGCCGCGACATGCGGCGTGCACAAGACGTTGGGTGGCGAAAACAGCGGATCGTCGGTCTTCGGCGGCTCCTGGTCGAACACGTCGAGCGCCGCACCAGCGGACTGCCAGCATCAGAGCGACCGCGTGCTCGCTGACCGTGAAGATCTGAAAATCGTTCGGCGTGCTGGAAACCAGAATGCCGTGCTCGGTGGCGGCGTCGATGTCGATGCTGTCGACACCAATGCCATATTTGGAGATGTAGCGCAGATCCGGAAGCGCCTGCATGACACGCCGGGTGATGCGGGTGCCGCCTGCCCCCATCAAGGCGACACAGCCGTGTGCCTTGGCAATCAGCTCATCCTCGGTGAAGCGCTCGAACGGCATTTCCCAG
>NZ_RZSG01001506.1:0-449 GCF_003997725.1 Mesorhizobium sp. M4A.F.Ca.ET.050.02.1.1 | reverse complement strand
CGTGGTGGCGCAGTCCTTTCATCTCGCCTTCGTCGCCGTGAAATGGGCGGGCGTCGCCTATCTCGCCTATCTGGCGTGGAAGATGTGGACCGCACCCGTCGAGGCAAAGGAAGGCGAGATGCCGCGCGAGGATTCGCCGGCAAAACTGTTCTTCGCCGGCATGGCGGTGACATTAGGCAACCCCAAGATCATGATGTTCTACCTGGCGCTGCTGCCGACTATCATCGATCTCGCCTCGGTCAGCGTCGTCGGCTGGATGGAGCTGACGGCGACCATGGCGGTGGTCCTGGTCGCCATCGATCTTGCCTGGGTGCTCGCCGCCGCGCAGGCGCGCAAGCTTCTGAAGAGCAAGCGGGCGATGAAGATCGCCAACCGCGTCAGCGCCACCACCATGGCAGGGGCCGCCGCGGCCATCGCTGCCCGTTCCTGAACGGCTACATCATCTCGAT
>NZ_RZSG01001505.1:0-456 GCF_003997725.1 Mesorhizobium sp. M4A.F.Ca.ET.050.02.1.1 | reverse complement strand
GATCTACCTGCTGGACGGGCATGGTGCGCCGCCAATGTAAAGCTCGCCCACCGCCCTGAACGGAACCGGCGCACCATGCCCGTCCAGCAGGTAGATCCGCGTGTTCGCTATCGGACGGCCAATCGGGACAATCGCCCCATCAAAGTCAGCCGGGCAACTCCAGGCTGTAACGTCGATAGCAGCTTCCGTGGGACCGTACAGATTGTGCAGGCCAGTCAAAGGCAATACGCGTCGAACTTTGTGCGCGACGGAGGCAGGAAGCGCCTCGCCACTGCACACGAGACGCTGCAGCGATGTGCAGCGATCAGCGCCCGTCGTGTCCATAAAGCTAACCAGCATGGATGGTACAAAGTGCGCAGTGGTGATCCTTTGGCTGAGGATCACTTTTACAAGCGCATCGGGGTCTTTGTGTGCCGCCGGTGGCGCTAGCACCAGGGTCGCCCCTTCAAGCAACGT
>NZ_RZSG01001504.1:0-457 GCF_003997725.1 Mesorhizobium sp. M4A.F.Ca.ET.050.02.1.1 | reverse complement strand
TCGTACTGCATGCCGCCACGGCGAGAGAAGGTTATAGCAACCCTGCCGTCACCTTCTGCCGCTTGCGGGCGGTGATCGCGGCAGAGCCAGGATAGGCGCTCGATAAGGTAGCGCGTCATATAAAAATAGAGCTGGTTCTTTTCGACGTAGATGTCAGGCGGGATGGGCTCTTTGGCCGCGACGACGCTAAGCGCTCGCAATGGTTTGCTGGCTATCGTCTGCACGGCTGCGAGCTTCTGCCCGTGGTGTAGCTTGGCGAAGTGCAATGTTCGGGATTGTCGTTCCGGCATCTTTGCATTGATCTCGTCACGCCAGCGAACCGCGTCTAAGGTGTGCGTCTGGCGAAAAAGGCAGGCAGAGATAATCAGCCATTTCGATGAGCCGCCAGCATTGCCGACTTGGCGAAACGGCTTATCTAGGCCGTCGTCGCCAGACTCATCGATGTATGCTACGTATG
>NZ_RZSG01001503.1:0-459 GCF_003997725.1 Mesorhizobium sp. M4A.F.Ca.ET.050.02.1.1 | reverse complement strand
CGTCCAGCGCCGGCTGAGTATGAAGGACAATTTCTGCACCCCTCAATTATGCCTGGCGATAACGGTTTGGCGAGAGCTTCGGTTGCACGCAAGACATCCTTCCCCGCCCGACGGCAGTGTGGGAGAGGCGGACCGGCGAAGTCGAGACAGAGAGGGGCAGCGCCCCGCGAAGCCCCCTCTCCGTCCGCTTTGCGGACACCTTCCCTCGCTTTGCGGGGGCGAACAAAGGCTCCTACAATTCGATTCAAATGCGGCTGTGGATGTTTGCATTCGGGTAAAGCGACTCGAGCATCTTCGCGACACGGCGGGCAATAAGGAGAAGCTAATGAAAAGCGACTTTGCCGCCGCTCGTCTGCACCTCGAGCGGGCCGGCCACTATCTGCGCGGCGATGACGAGACCAGCCACACGACGCTTGCGGCGCTCGATCTCTTGGTGGAGGCGATCACGGTGGCCCAGTA
>NZ_RZSG01001502.1:0-460 GCF_003997725.1 Mesorhizobium sp. M4A.F.Ca.ET.050.02.1.1 | reverse complement strand
GGCAAGCGATGGGGCGGTGTGTGGTGCCAGATCCTGTCCTGAGAGAGGAAGCAACCATGTTTGTCGAACGCATCGAATCCGACCTGATCGGACCGCTCGCTATCCCTGGCAGTGTGCTCTACGGCGTTCACACCCGTCGAGCGGAACAGAACTTTGACATTTCGGGGCTGCGCCTGAGGGATTTCCCCGAGCTCATCCAGTCGATGGCCATGGTGAAAAAGGCCGCTGGCCTGGCGAACATGGAACTCGGACTGCTCTCGCCCGAAAAGACACATGCCATATCGGATGCCTGTGACGAACTCATCGGACTTCGGGGGATCGAAGAGAATTTCCCCGTGGACATGATGCAGGGCGGGGCCGGCACGTCCACGAACATGAACGTCAACGAGGTTGTAACGAACCTGGCCTTGATCAAGCTCGGCGCAGCCGTTGGCGACTATACGAGACTGCACCCCAATGA
>NZ_RZSG01001501.1:0-461 GCF_003997725.1 Mesorhizobium sp. M4A.F.Ca.ET.050.02.1.1 | reverse complement strand
TCGCCGATCTGCAGGCCGCCCCGGGCATCCTGAACGGATTGCTCGGCGTTTCGCTGGTGAGGCGCACGGTGCAAGATTTCGGCGCGCGCCAGGAAATCATGCTCGGCTATTCGGACTCCAACAAGGACGGCGGTTTCCTGGCCTCCAATTGGGAACTGGCAAAAGCGCAAAAGCGCCTCGCGGCGATCGGGCGCAAGCACAAGGTCAGGATCAGTTTCTTCCACGGCCGCGGCGGCTCCGTCAGCCGTGGCGGTGCGCCGACCGGGCGGGCAATCGCGGCGCAGCCGGCAGGCACCGTCGCCGGAACCATGCGGGTGACCGAGCAGGGCGAGGTCGTCTCGTCGAAATTCGCCAATCGCGGCACCGGCCTCAACCAGCTCGAGATTCTCGCCGCTGGCGTGCTGGCTCACAGTGTAGGATCGCCCGGCGATGTCGAGCTGAAGGAAGCGCCGGAGTTCGAC
>NZ_RZSG01001500.1:0-464 GCF_003997725.1 Mesorhizobium sp. M4A.F.Ca.ET.050.02.1.1 | reverse complement strand
GCCCTGTGGCCGTGATGCCGCCGAACCCATCCGCCCCGTACTGCCACTCGGCGAACTGGCCGTCGTAGGTGGTAGCTGTTGCCGGATTGAGCGCCGACAGGCTGACGATGCCATCGGCGTTCCCATCATTGACGAGGGTGAAGGATGACACGTCGTCGACGATGTCGACCAGGATGGTGCCGGTGGTTGTGTTGCCGTGTGCGTCGGTCACCGTATAGGTGAAGCTGTCCTTGTCCTGTTCGGTGGTGATGCCGTTGTTGAGGGTCGCGCCGTCATAGGTATGGGTCAGCGTGTAGGTGTAGGTGCCGTCTGCATTGAGCACCAGGTTGCCGTAGCTGCCGGTGGCCGATGAGTTGAGCGTATAGGTATAGGGCCCCGTGCCGCCGGCCGGCGTGATGGCGCCGTTGAATATCTCGCTGTTGCCGGCCGCGTCGCTGCCCGCCGGCAGGCCCTTCTCATAGACC
>NZ_RZSG01000014.1:0-30071 GCF_003997725.1 Mesorhizobium sp. M4A.F.Ca.ET.050.02.1.1 | reverse complement strand
TCGCGAAAAGCGACGGGGGAGGTTAGGAGAATTCCCGGGCGTTGGCGAGCCCGTCCGCCGGAGCGGACGGGACACCAGAATCAGGCCTAATAGCCGGCTTTGATCTTCTCGAACTCGGCGATCATCTTGAGCTTCAGCTCGGAAGGCAGCGGCTGCTGGAACAGCGTCTTGTCGACCCACTTTTCCACATTGTCGTAGCCCTTTTCCTTCAGCACCGCCTGGTCGACACCGGCCATGCCCTTGGCGTTGGCCTGGCCGTAGCCCCAGTCCTTGACCAGAATGTTGGCGACCGAGGGATCGTTGACGGCATTTAGATAGTCATAGGCCTTGTCGACATTGCCCGGCGCATCCTTGAACAGCACATAGCCGCACACCCAGGTCGACATGCCCTCTTCGGTGTCCTTCCTGGACTTGATCGGCACGCCTGCGGCCTGTGACTGCACCGCCGCGTCGTTCCAGGCCCAGGCGAGATCCACCTCGCCGCCGGAGAGCAGCTGCACGATGTCGGTGGTGTCGGTCCAGTAGGAGCGCACGTTCTTGTGCACCTGGCGCAGGAAATCCGAGGCCTGCTTGAACTGGTCGTCCGTCATCTTGGTCCAGTCCTTGAGCCCGATGGCGAGGCTTGCCAGCGCATAGGCGTCGTCGACATTGTCGCCGATCGAGACCCGGCCCTTGAACTTCGGATCGGCGAAGGCCTTCAGCGACTGCACGTCCTTCTCGTCGATCTTTTCGGAATTGTAGGTGAGCTGGGTGTCGCCCCAGTCCCACGGCATGAACCAGGCCTTGCCGTCGGCTGTGGTAGCGAGATCCTTCATCGCCATGATGCCGGGATTGAGGTCCTTCCAGCCCATGATCTTCGACATATCGAGCGGCTGCAGCAATCCGGCCTCGCGCCATTTCACCACGCTTTGCGAACAGGGATGGCCGAGATCGGCCTTGAAGCCGGAGCGCACCTTTTCGAAGGCCTCGTCCTCGTCGCCGAAGAAGGCGAAGGTCGGCGAGTCGCCATCCTTCTCGACATACTTCCCGTGGAAGCTTGGATCCTCATAGCCGGACCAGTCGAACACGATCAGGTCCTTGTCGGCGGCAACCGCCAGCGCCGCCGCGGAAGCGGCGAGCACACCGGTCAGTGCCAGGGTCAGCGTCAGGCGTCGGCTCAGGGTTCTCATTGCTGTTCCATCCTCCTTGTCTTTTCCGCCGGCTCGTCGGCCGGCCTTCTTCTCATGGGTAGTGCCTGGGAAATGCCGCCGCCAGGAACGCATTCGCCGCCTGCAGCGCGGTTTCGCGGGTGGTGTCCTCGGTGCCCATCATCAGCCGCAGCCAGAGCCCCTCGAGCATGCCGCTGAGCGCCAGCGCTATGACCTGGGGTTCATAGGTGTAGCCACCGCTCTCCTTGAGCTTCGCACAGAGATCGATGAAGACCTGCTGGTAGTAGTTGTCGCGCGAGCTGCTCAGCGCCTGGTAGGTCGGCCGCGACTTGGCCTCGCCCCAGAAGGCCAGCCATGCCGCGAGCTTGCGCTTGTTGCAGATCGAGCGGTCGAAGTCGGCCCACACCAGCAGCTGCAGCTGCCTTGCCGGATCATCGCCAGCCTTCTGCAGGGCCGCGCGCCAATGCGCCGAATATTCGTCATACATGTGCTGCAGCGTGGCGATCAGCAGCTTTTCCTTGCTCTCGAAATGGAAGTTGACGATGCCGCGCGACAGGCCGGCGCCATCGGCGACATCGGCCATCGTCGTCTCCGCGTAGCCGCGCTTGGCCAGCGAATCGATCGTCGCCTCGATCAGCTGCAGCTGCCTGACCTCCTTCGAGGCCTTGCGGCCGCGCTTTTCGGCGTCGCCCTTTCGCGACGGTTCGGGGAGAACCTTCCTGGCCTCTGCAGTCTTCATGAGCGTCACGGTCTCCAGCATCGCCGGCTATACCACCGGCTTCCAACCGCGCAGATGAGTGGGACGGTGCTCACCACTGTCAAGCACCTTCTGCATCGCCTCCCAGGTATGGATGTTCTTGTCGACATAGGCGGCACCCACCACGGCGGCGACAGGCCAATAAAGCGGCCCCTTGAGCCGCGCCAGCTCGTCGCGCGCCACTTCGCGATACCAGGGATTGCGGTCGCGCACGGCGATATCGGCGAAGCCCGCCAAGCGCATCGCCTGCGCATAGCGCGCCGGCGAGGCCATGGTGAAGGACAGGCCTTCGGCCGCGACATAGGCCTTCATCTCCGGCGACGGTTCGCCGTCATGCGCAATCATCCAGTTCGACGCGGCGAAGACGCCACCCTGCTTCAGCACGCGAAAGATCTCGGCGAACAACGCGTCCTTGTCGGGCACGTGCAGCAGCGCATCCTTGGAGAAGACGACATCGAAGGATGCGTCAGCGAAGGGAAGCGGACCGGGCGGCGCCTGGATGAAGCTGGTGCGCTCGCCGAGAGATCTCGCGGCCGCCCGTTGCCTGGCGGCCTCGATGACGGGTCCTTCGACATCGAAGCCGGTGGCATACGCCGCGCCGTGACGCTTGACCAGATGCAGCGTGATCCCGCCGGCGCCGCAGCCGATGTCGAGGATCGTCTTGCCCTTCAGCGACAGGCCTTCTACCACCCTGTCGACCTCCTCGGGTCCGCCCGGCGACAGATAGCCGTCGCCCCAGAGCGCCTCCAGGAAGCGAATGGCGGTGTCGTCGTACTCCGGCTCGGCGTCCGCCGTTTCGATCATCGGATCTCAACCCAAGATTTCGAAAGTGGCCAGTTCCAATTGCCCGCAAAGCCTAGCGCATAAACAGGAAAACGCAACACCATTTGTTGAACATTCATTCAAAATGGCTAGACAGAAATCCTTGATCCGTGCCAAATTCGACGCATCGGGGAACAGACCACACAAAAAGAAGGGCATCCGGATGGAGGTTGAGCGCACATGAAGGCGTGGGATGCGATCGTCATCGGAGGCGGCCACAACGGCCTGGTCAATGCCTGTTACCTGCAGCGCGCCGGGCTCGACGTGCTGGTCGTCGAGAAGAACGACTGGGTCGGGGGCGCCGCCACCAGCCGCGAGCTGACGCCAGGCTTCCTTTATTCCAACTGTTCCTACGTCTGTTCGCTGTTCCGGCCAGAGATCATGCGCGACCTGGAGCTGCCGCGCTTCGGGCTGCAGGTGATCTCCTATGAAGGCGGCGCGGTGTTCACACGCGACGGCGACTATCTCGCCAACTACCGCGACCATGACGCGCATCGCCGCGAGTTCGCCCGCTTTTCCAGGCGCGACGCGGAGGCCTATGACCGCTATTCGCGCGACGTGACGCGGCAATGCCGCTTCATCCAGCCGCTCTTGATGCGCACCGCGCCCGACCCGACCAGTTTCAAGCCGCGCGACCTCGGCGAAATGCTCTATCTGGGGAAAAAGTTCGCTGGCCTAACGGCCGAGGAGATGGCGCTGACCTTGCGCTTCTGGACGATGTCGATCTCGGACTTCCTCGACGAGTATTTCGAGACCGACGTCATCAAGGCTAACTTCGCGCTGTCCGGCATCATCGGCACCGCGCTCGGGCCGATGTCGCCGGGCACGGCCTACGTGCTGCTCCACCACTATATGGGCGAGGTCGACGGCTCGGTCGGCGCCTGGGGCTATGCGCGCGGCGGCATGGGCGCCGTCACCAAGGCGCTGGCCGCGTCCTTCAGGGCCTCCGGCGGCACCATCCGCACCGGCGCCGAGGTCGATCATGTGCTGGTCAGGAACGCCAAGGCCAAAGGCGTCGTGCTCGCCGGCGGCGAGGAGATCTACGGCAAGCTCGTCATCTCCAACGCCGACGTCAAGCGCACCTTCCTGAAGCTGATCGAGGAGAAGGAACTGCCCGACATCTTTCTGCGCCGTGTCAGGAACTTCAAGATCCGCGGCTCCTCCGGCAAGGTCAACATCGCGCTGGATTCGCTGCCCGAATTCCGGGCCCTGCCCAAGGATTCGCCGGTCTATCGCGCCGACATGCACTTCACCGATTCCATCGAGCGCATGGAGCGCGCCTATGACGACTGGAAGGCCGATCGCTGGTCGGCCGACCCCTTCCTCGACATGATGATCCCGACCACGCTCGACCCGACCATGGCGCCGCCGGGAAAACATTTCATGAGCTGCTTCGTGCAATACGCGCCGCCGAAGATTGACGGCCGCGACTGGACCGACGCCGACCGCGACGGCTTCGCCGAAAGCGTGATTTCGCAGATCGCCGCATACTCGCCCGGCTTCCGCGACCGCATCGTCCATATGGAGGTGCGCACGCCGCGCGAAATCGAGGCCGAGGTCGGCCTCACCGAAGGCAACATTTTCCAGGGCGAACTGACCTTCGACCAATTGCTGTTCAACCGCCCGGTGCCTGGCTACGCGCAATACCGCTCGCCGGTGGGCGGGCTCTATATGTGCGGCTCCTCCACCCATCCGGGCGGCGGCGTCATGGGCGCGCCCGGACGCAACGCCGCCGCCGAGATCCTGCGCGATCTCGCCAAGCCAACCTCACATATGAGCCCGGCCCATGACGTCATCTGAAGTGAATTGGGATGCCATCGTCATCGGCGGCGGCCACAACGGCCTCGTCGCCGCCGCCACGCTGGCGAAATCGGGCCGCAAGGTGCTGCTGCTCGAAGCAGGCAGTGATGTCGGCGGCGCCGCCCGCACCGAGGAATTCGCGCCCGGCTTTCGTGTCTCGGCGGTCGCCCACCTGCTCAACCGCCTGCATCCCGATGTGGTGAAGACGCTGGAGCTGGAGCGCCGCGGCCTCAAGGTCGAGCGCGCCGATATCGTGCCTTCGGTCGCGCTGTCGAAGGACGGCCCGCTGGTGCTGCACGGTGCCTATGGCGAGGTGCTGACCGGCGCCAGCCCCACCGAGCAATCCGCATGGAAGGAACTGCGCGCGCAGCTGCTTCGCTATGCCGGCGTGCTGAAGCCGTTCCTGTCGCGCCGGCCGCCGGATCTTGCCGGCATGTCGATCGCCGAGATGACCGGCCTCGGCCAGACCGCGCTGGCGCTGAAGCGGCTCGGCAAGGAGGACATGCGCGACTTCCTGCGCGTGCTTTTGATGAATGCTTACGACCTGCTCGACGAGCAGCTTTCGGACGACAGGCTGAAGGGCCTGCTCGCTTTCGACGCGACGCTCGGCTCCCATCTCGGCCCGCGCTCGCCGACCTCGCTGCTCGGTCTCTATTACCGGCTGGCCGGCGAGATCGGCGGCCTTGCCGGCGCGCAGATGCTGCCGAAAGGCGGCATGGGCGCCATCGTCGCCGCCATCCGCGCGGCGGCCGAGAGGGCAGGTGTGACGATCCGCCCGGCATCGCCGGTCGCCAAGGTCGTCGTCGAGAAGGGCCGCGCCGTCGGCGTCGTCACGCAAGGCGGCGAGACGCTGCGGGCAAAGACTGTCGTTTCCGCCATCAATCCGGCGACGACCATCCTCGATCTCGTCGGCCCGCGCGAGGTCGACACGGGCTTCGTGCGCAGGGTGAAGAACATCCGCATGAAGGGCGACGCGGCGAAGCTGCATCTGGCGCTCGACCAACCGCCGCAATTTTCCGGCGTCGGCGCTGCCGGCCACAAGGGCCGGTTGGTCATCGCGCCCTCGCCCGACCATGTCGAGCGCGCCTTCAACCCGTCGAAATATGGCGCGTTCTCGCCCGAGCCGGTGATGGAGATCACGCTGCCCAGCCTGGCCGATGCCTCGCTGGCACCCTCCGGCGCCTGCGTGCTCTCGGCCGTGGTGCAATATGCCCCCTATGCGCTGCGAGCGGGCTGGGCCGCCGGCAGGCCGCAATTCCTCAAGGCGATCATGGCACAGCTCGAGACCTACGCGCCGGGCATCGGCGCGACGGTGCGCCATGCCGAGCTTCTGACGCCTGCCGACATCGAGGCGCGCTACCGCATGCCCGGCGGCCACTGGCACCATGGCGAATTGCAGGCCGACCAGATGCTGGTGTCGCGGCCGGTCTCCGGCTGGTCGGGCTACGACACCCCGCTCGAAGGACTGTTCCTCGCCGGAGCCGGCTCGCACCCGGGCGGCGGCATCTCCGGCGCGCCCGGCCTCAACGCCGCGCGCCGCATCATCGCGATGAGGGCATGAGCATGGCGCAAGCAACCAGGAAGAAGCCCGTCGAGACCGAGGCCGATGCAGCGCTCGAAGCCCGCACCATCGCGCAATCACACTTCCGCACGCTGCGGCTGGGCACGCCCTTCCAGCCGCGCATCGACGCGCTGGGCTTGAAGCAGGAGTGGTACAGCTGGGCCGGCTATCGCGCCCCGCACTCGTTATGGGACGAGGAGCTCGAATATTTCGCCATCCGCAGCCAGGCGGCACTCTTCGACATCTCGCCGATGACGAAATACCGCATCGAGGGGCCGGACGCCGAAGCCTATCTCGACCGTGTCACGCTGCGCGACGTGACCAGGCTGAAGCCCGGCCGCGTCCACTACACCGCCTGGTGCGACGACGAAGGTTTTGTCCTCGACGACGGCACTTTGTTGCGGCTGTCGCCGACGCGCTTTCGCCTCTGCTCGCAGGAGCGGCATTTGCCCTGGCTGCTCGACAGCGCCATGGGCTACGAGGTCAACGTCGAGGAGGAGACCGAAGCCGTCGCCGGATTGGCGCTGCAAGGCCCGACCTCCTTCGCCATCCTGCGCGACGCCGGCTTTGCCGGTGTCGAGCGGCTGAAGGTTTTCGACCTCGCCGAGTTCGCGCATGACGGCGCCACCGTTACGATCTCGCGCACCGGCTTCACCGGCGATCTCGGCTACGAGCTGTTCGTGCCCGCCGACAAGGCGCTGAGCCTGTGGGACCGGCTGATGGCGGCGGGCGAACTGCGCGGCATCCGCGCCATCGGCTACACGGCGCTGAACCGCGCCCGGCTCGAAGCCGGCCTGATCGTCGCCAATGCCGACTTCACCACCGCCGAGCATGCCATTCGCGCCGACCGCCTGCGCATGCCGGACGAGGTCGGCCTCGGTTTCATGGTCGATCCCGAGAAGGGGCACTTCAACGGCCGACGTGCCATTTTCGAAGCGCGGACGAAGAGGAAGCTGCGCCTCGTGCTGGTCGGGCTGGAGATCGAGGGCAACATCCCGGCCGAGCATGCCATCGTCTACTATCGCAAGAGCCAGGAGGTCGGGCTGGTCAGCGCCGCCATGTGGTCGCCGATGGCCAAGCGCAACATCGCTCTCGCCTCGCTGCAGCGGCCTTATGGCGATACGATCGTCGACGACCTCTGGTCGAGATCTACGCCATGCGCGAGCTGCAGTACCAGAAGCTGATGAAACGCGCGAAGGTGGTGCAGCGCCCCTTTATCAGGCTCGACCGTCGCACCGCCAGCCCGCCGGCGGATTTTTGACATGGCAAGCCAAGCGGACGACGATCTTCTTCAAGCGCGGAGAGATGAATGCCGAGACGCTCGAGGTCTACCGCATCTGCGCCCGCCTAGATCACGAAGACCCCTTGCCCCGCGATCGCGGCGTCGGCAAGGACTGGCTGAAGCGCATCGGCTGCGTGCTGTAACCTAACCTATCGTTCTCTCCAGCACGCTCAACCAGTTGCGATAAGCGATCTTCTCGATCAGCGCGCGCCCGAAGCCGCCTGCGGCCAGCGCATCGATCAGCTTGGGCAGGCCGGCGACATCGCCGATCACCGCCGGGATCATCGCGCCGTCGAAATCCGAGCCCAGCCCGACGCCATCCTCGCCTAGCGCCTGCAGCAGCGAGTCGATATGGCGGACCATGATGTCGAGCCCGGTATCGGCGTTCATCTTGCCATCCTCGCGCAGGAAGCCGGTGGCGAAGTTCAGGCCGACCATGCCGCCTGTCTCGCGGATCGCGCCGAGCTGCCAGCCGGTCAGGTTGCGCGAATGGCCGCAGATCGCATGCACGTTGGAATGGGTAGCGACCAGCGGCGCATCGCTGAGCGCGACCACGTCGCGAAAACCCTTTTCGTTGAGATGCGAGAGGTCGATCATGATTCTGAGCTGGTTGCAGGCCTTGACCAGCGCCTTGCCCACGTCGGTCAGGCCGGGCCCTGTGTCCGGCGACGACGGAAAGCGAAACGGCACGCCGTTGCCGAAGGCGTTGGGGCGGCTCCAGACGATGCCCAGCGAGCGCAGCCCCGCGACGTGCAGCACGTCTAGCATGGCAAGCTCGGGATCGATCGCCTCGACGCCTTCGATATGGAACACCGCCGCGATCGAGCCCTTCGCCATCGCCTCGCGCACGTCACCGGCGCTGCGGCAGACGGTCAGCGCGCCTGCCCGCTCCAGCCTAAACAGGATCGAGGCCATGCCGATGGTCGATGTGACCGCCTCGGCACGCGGCAGCTCCGGCGGCAGGGGTTCGTTGTCGCTCGGCGCCGGCGGCACGGCGCTGCGCTTGGTCTTCTGGATCGGCGGCGGGAAGATCGCGAACATGCCGCCGGCAAAGCCACCCTTTTTTGCGCGGGGCAGGTCGATATGGCCGCCCGGCGTGCCTTCGATGAACAGCTTTTCGACATCCGCTTCCTTCGACTGGTAGAGCCTGAGCAGCGTGTCGTTGTGGCCGTCGAAGACGGGGATGAGGTCGGTTGCGGTCATCAGGAGGCCATTGGCTTGAGGTGGCGGGCCGCGGGCGGCGAATGCGCCCGCGGACGATACCTCTACTTAGGCAAGATGGCTAAATCGCGCAAATGCCAGACCGGCGCTTGGATTTGTGGCTGCCGACCCAAAGGGGCGGCGACTACTGCTTCAGCACGTCGGCCCATTCCGGATGGCGGCGGAACTGGGCGTTGGCGAACGGGCAGAGCGGGATGATCTTCTTGCCGGCCGCGCGCGCGTCCTCGACGGCGCGGGTGACGAGGCGAAGCCCCGCGCCCTGGCCGCGAAACACGTCCGGCACCTCGGTGTGGTCGATGATGAGCTGGTGCTCGCCGATCTTGGTGAAGGTCATCTCGGCCTCGGCGCCGCCGGGCCCGCGCAGAACATAGCGGCCCTTGGAGCCGCGATCCTCCAGTTCGATCTCGGGCAATTGATCAGCCATTGCTCACGCTCCCTTCAACCGGCAAGGCGGCGAAGAACCGCCGCGCCGCCTCGATTTCGTTCGGCCGCACCTCGTGCCCACCATCGTGCCATTCCACTGTGACATCGGCGCCATCGGCGCGCAAATAGGCCTCCAGCCGTGACGTCAGGCTGGGCGGACAGATCGGATCGCGTTTGCCGGCCGTGATCAGCATATGGCGGCCGGCAAGGCTGCCTTTCACCTGCGGCTCGAACGGGATCAGCGGATGCATCAACGCCGCCGCGTCGAGCAGGCCTGGCTGCGCAAAAGCCACCGAGGCCAGGATGTTGGCGCCGTTGGAATAGCCGAGCCCGAGAACTGCCGAGGGTTTCGCCGCCTCGACATGCGCCTTCATAAAGCCGGCGATCTTGCCGGTCGCCCGCGCGAGGTCGTCCATGTCATAGACGCCCTCGCCGGTGCGGCGGAAGAAGCGCGCGGCGCCCTGCTCCGACACGTCGCCGCGCGGCGACACGATGGTTGCCGAGGGCAGAAGCTCGCGCCCCAGCGATATCAGCTGGTTCTCATCGCCTCCTGTGCCGTGGAAAACGAACAGCAGCGGGCTGCCCGGCGAACCGGGCAGCAGCTTGTGGAAGTAGGCATCCTTGCTCATGGCTCAGTCTTCCAGCTTCTGCAGGTGCTGTTCGAGATAGGGCCGCAGGTGCTGGTGCTGCGTCGGCAACTTCAGCGCCTCGCCGAGATGGGCGGTGTCCTCGTCGCGGTTGAAGCCCGGCTCGTTGGTCGCCACCTCGAACAGCACGCCGCCCGGCGTGCGGAAATAGATCGCCCAGAAATAGTCGCGGTCGATCACCGGTGTCACGCCGTAGCCCGTATCGACCAGCGCCTTGCGGACCTCGAGCTGCCTGGCGCGATCCTCGACCGCGAATGCGACATGGTGGACCGAGCCGGCGCCGAGATTGGCGAAGCCGGCACCCGGCAACGATTCGATGTCGACCACATCGGCGCCATTGCCGTTCTTGATCGCCAGCCGGCGGATATTGCCGGACTTGTCGACCTCCTCGTAGCCCATGAACTTCAGCAACTCCTCGGTGGCGCCGCCGTCCTTCAGCCTCAGGGCGACCGAGTGAAAACCGCGGATCGCCTCGTCGGTCGGGACCCCGCCCTTCACCCAGGGCGCTCGGCTATCGGACCTGTCCTCGACCAGCGCAAAACCGTCGCCGTCGGGACCGGCGAAGTTGAGCCGCTTCTCACCGAAGCTCTCCGTGCGGGAAACGCCGCTCACGCCTTCGTCGGCGAAGCGCTTTTCCCAATAGGCAAGCGTGCCTTCGGGCACCGAATAGACCGTGGTGCCAACCTCGCCCACCCCATGCCGGCCCTTGCCGATATTGGGGAACGGGAAATAGGTCATCACCGAACCCGGCGTGCCGACCTCGTCGGCATAGTAGAGATGGTAGACGTCGGGCGCGTCGAAATTGACGGTCTTCTTGACCCGGCGCAGGCCGAGTTTCCTGGTGAAGAATTCATTGTTCAGGCGTGCATCGCTGGCCATCGAGGTCACGTGATGCAGGCCCTTGATCTGGTCGAGCATTGTCTTGCTCCTTCCTTTTTGGCTGGTGCGGCCCTCGCCGCTGTCCACGCCAATATGAGGATCGGCACGGCCGCGGCAAAGGACGCAAACACAGAATGGACTGTGCTGTAAAAGTGAACAATATCGCACTGTTTGTTCACCAATCAATAGATGGGCAGGGGCCTTGCGCGGCGGCCTGAATTCGGCTCCATGAGCGGCGTGCCGGATAAGGAGCAAGCGCGTGGCCAGCAAGAGCGGACGCCCCAACATTCTCCTGATCACATGCGACCAGTGGCGCGGCGATTGCCTCTCCGCCGCCGGTCATCCCGTGGTGAAAACGCCGAATGCCGACGCGCTTGCCGCCGAGGGCGTCCTGTTTCGCCGGCACTATGGCGGCGCGGCCCCTTGCTCGCCGGCGCGCGCCTGCCTCTATACCGGCCTCTATCAGATGAACAACCGCGTCTGCCGCAACGGCACGCCGCTGGATGCCCGCCACGGCAACATCGCGCTTGCCGCCCGGGCGCTTGGCTATGACCCGACGCTTTTCGGCTATACCGACGTCTCGCTCGATCCGCGCCTGCTTTCACCCGGCGACCCCAGGCTGAGAACCTATGAGGGCGTCCTGCCCGGCTTCACGGTGCGCCAATTCCTGCCCGAGCATCAGAAGCCTTGGCTATCCTGGCTGCGGGCCCAAGGCATCGACGTCAGTGCCGGCCATCCGGACATCCACCGCCCGGTTGGCGAACCGAGCGACCCCGTGTCCAATGCGCCACCCGTTTACTCGCAGGACCAGACGCCGACGGCTTTCCTCGCTGGTGAGTTCATCCGCTGGCTGGGCGAGCAGGAGCGCGGCGCGCCCTGGTTCGCGCATCTCTCTTTCATCAGCCCGCACCCGCCCTTCATCGTGCCTGGGCCCTACAACACCATGTATGATCCGGCCGACGGTCCCGCTTTCAGTCGCGCCGGGCGCTGGCAGGCCGAGGCCGAGAGCCACCCTTACCTCGCTTACGATCTCGACTGCCGGATGCGGCAGAACTTCCGCCCCGGCGCCGAAGGCAGGGTGCGCGACTGGGGCGAGGACAATATCCGCGCCATCCGGGCCATCTATTACGGCATGATCTCCGAAGTCGACGCGCAACTCGGACGCCTTTGGCAGGCGCTCAAGGCGGCGACAGCCTGGGACGAGACCGTGATCGCGCTGACCTCCGACCACGCCGAGATGATGGGCGAGCATTTCATGCTCGGCAAGGGCGGCTTCTTCGACGGCAGCTACCACATCCCGCTGATCATCCGCGACCCGCGCCTGGGCCATGCGACCGGCGGCAAGGTCGACTGCTTCAGCGAAGCCGTCGATATCCTGCCGACCCTGCTCGATCTCCTCGGCGAGGATCCGCCACCGCACCTCGACGGCCGCTCACTGAAACCGTTCCTGGAAGGCGGCGCGCCGCGCGACTGGCGCGACGCCGCGCGTTGGGAATTCGATTTCCGCTCGGTGGCCGACGGCGAGGCCGAGCGCCACTTCGGCATCGGCTCGCGCCAGTGCAACCTCGCCGTCATCCGTTCGAACGACTTCAAATATGTGCATTTCGGCGGCGGCCTGCCGCCGTTGCTGTTCGATCTTGCGAGGGACCCGGGCGAACTGACCAACGTCGCCAACGATCCTGCCTATCTCGCGGTCCGACTGCAATTTGCTGAAAGGCTGCTGGCCTGGCGGGCCGAGCATCTCGACCAGTCGCTGGCGCTGGCGGAGCTAACGGAGGATGGCGTGGTTGGATATGTGAATAGGCAGTAGGCAGTAGAAAAGCTTGCTTCCCTACTGCCTACCGCCCAACTCCCATTGCCTTTACTTCACTATCATCCTCTGCTGGTCCCGCTGTTCGGCGTAGCTGCCCTTGTCATAGGCCGCCTGCGCTTCGAGCTGTTCCTTGGTGAAGGTGGTGTAGAGGTACTTCTTGCCGTCCTTGTCGGTCATGAATTTGAGGTTGTCCATGCCGACAGCGACTTCCTTTTCGCCGATGCCGAGGAAGCCGCCGACATCGACGATCACCGCGTCCGGCTTGTTGTCGGGCGTCAGCACGACATCGCCGATCTCGCCGACCTGGACATCGTTGGCGCCGTAGACGGTCGTCCCTTTCAGGTCGTCGCCCCGGATCTCGCCGACCGGCATCTCCGTCAGCGTCGACTTATCGATTGCCGCGGTCTGTGTCGGGTCGGTTGCCTTGGCGTCAGGCGCAGGAGCGGCCGGGGCCTCGGCTGTCTTGTCCATCGGCGCCGGAGCGGTCGCAGTCGGAGCCGCGGCCTTCGGGACCTCGGTCGACGCTGTGGTTGCCGGCGCCGGATCGTAGGCCTTGCGGTTGAAGTCCGGCTGCGCCTGCAGCTCTTCCTTCGTGGTCTCGGCGACCAGCCAGCGATCGCCGTTCTTTTCGGCCCACTTGGCCTTGGCGAAGTCAAAGGCGACGTTCTTTTCGCCTATGCCGAGGAAGCCGCCAACGCCGATGACGAGCGCCTCGGCCTTGCCGTCCTTGGTGAGAACGATGTCATTGACGTCGCCGATGTTCTGCGCGTCGTCGGCTGTGCCATTGTAGACGGATTCGCCGATTATGTTGGTGGCGAGGTTGCCATCCGCCTTCTTCACCGGTTCAGCCGGCGCGGCATTCATATCGACAGGCTTCTGCGCGCCAGTGCCGTCCGTCGTGGTCGACGGCGCCTGCGCTGTCGTGTCGGTCTGAGCAGCCGGTGCCGGATCATACGGCTTCCTGTCGAAGTCCGGCAGGGCCGTCAGGGCTTCCTTCGTCGTCTCGGCGACAAGCCAGCGGTCGCCGTTCTTCTCGACCCATTGCAGCTTGTCGTAGTCGAAGGCGACGTCCTTGGCTCCTATGCCAAGGAAACCGCCAACGCCGATGATGGCGGATTTCGCCTTGCCGGTCTCGTCAAAGACGACATCACTGACCTTGCCGATATCCTGGGCATCGTCGGCCGTGCCGTTATAGACGGACTCGCCGATGATGTTGGTGGCAAGGCTGCCCTCGGCACGCATCACCGGGGCGGCCGGCGCCTCGTTCTGCGTGGCTGGCGCCGGGGTCGTCGCTGTCTGCGCGTAGGCGCCGGCTGCAATCAGTGTGGCGAGCGCGGTGGTCGCAAAAAGGGTGCGTATCATGATGCTTCCTCCTCGTGCATGATTTCGGGTCCACCGCACCGTCGCTGGAGGATCGGCCGCGGCGTTTCTACAGGTTCACAACGTCGTGACCACATCGTTGTTCCGAAAAATGCGGCTGCGCGCTTCGGACAAGCCCATGAAATTGCTGGCGCTGGCCGGTTTCACCGGACCCGGGAACCTTTCTCTAGCCATTCCGTTTCAGCCTGCGGCTGAGCCTATCGCGGCTCGGTGTGCGACAACGGAGTGGGGCATGCGATTTGCGGCGGTGCTGAACCGGGATGGCGGCACGTTGCGGACAACCGATCTTTCCGGCTTCTGTGACCGGCTGCGCCAAACGCTCGAGGCGGCCGGCCATTCCGTGGATGTCGATGTGGTTGCCGGCGAAGACATTGCAGCGGCCCTCCAAAAGGCGGCCCGGCGGCGCGACGTCGATGTCGTACTGGCCGGCGGCGGCGACGGCACCATTTCGGCCGCAGCCGGCCTGCTGATGAACCGCAAGACGGCGCTGGCCATCCTGCCGGCAGGCACGATGAACCTCTTCGCCCGCGGGCTCGGCGTTCCGCAGACGCTCGACGCGGCGCTGAAGTCCTTTGCCGATGGCGAGGTGATAGCGGTCGACATGGCGAGCGCCAATGGCCGGCCTTTCATCCACCAATTCTCCATCGGCCTGCACGCCAAGATGGTGCAGCTGCGCGAGGGCATGGAATTCGGCTCGCGCCTTGGGAAGATGCGGGCCTCGGCGCGTGCCGCCTGGGCGACGATCAAGAACCCGCCGGCCTTGAAGGTGACACTCACCATCGGCGAGGCCGAGATCGTGACCCGCGCCACCGGCATCGGTGTCACCAACAACCTGTTCGGCGAGGGCCACCTGCCCTATGCCGACAACCCCGCCGGCGGCGTGCTCGGCATCTACATCTCGGTGGCGCGCAGGCGTGGCGAGCTGGTCAGGGTCTTCTTCGACATGGCGCGTGGCAAATGGCGCGACAGCGCCCATGTCGAAATCCATCAGGCGGAGAGTGCCAGGCTGAAAATCCATGCCGCGAGCAGCAAATACCGCGCCGTTATGGATGGCGAGCTCGTCCAACTCGAACGCGAGACCGAGATCGCAATTCACCCCGGTGCGCTAAAGGTGCTGGTGCCGTCTCGGGTCGCGCGGGCAGAGGCGGCGTGATGCACCGGGAAACGAGATGGACGCGGACGTGGCCTCTAGCCCTTGGGCCCCTGCTCGGTGGTCGGAGCTTTGATGACTTCGCCATAAATCTCCGCGATCCCCCACGCAACGAATGCCAGAAGCAGCCCTGCGACAAGAATCTTGAGCACATTGACCCCCCAGCGTCCCTGGCGGGCTTTCTCCTCGGGAATGATCTTGGTCATGGTCGGCCTCCGTATCGTTTGGCACCGGCCGGCGCGTCTGGCAGAATATGGTCGGGTAACGGTTCCTCGCCGCGAAGGTTCCGCAGCCTGGGGCGTTGGCATATGTCGGCACCGCGGGTGCTGGCTGCAGGACGCGGCATTTGGGGGCTTGGTGGATAGCAGGGTGCGCAAAACGCCGGGACTGCCGGCCGATGTCCTTGGCGCGGTGAAGGCGGAGCACCGCCTGGCCGTGCTTCATGGTCTGCTTGACACGGAGCCCGATCCTGATTTCGACCGCGTCACCGGTCTTGCCGCCGCTGTGCTTCAGGCACCGATCGCGCTGATCACCCTCGTCGATGCCGAGCGCCAGTGGTTCAAATCCAGCCTGGGCCTGGGCGAAACCGAAACCACCACCGGAATGCCCTTCAGTGCACATGCCATCGCCGCCGGCGACGAGCCGATGGTGGTGACCGACGCGACCCTCGACCCACGCTTCGCCGCGAGTCCCGCAGTCACCGGCAAGCATCATGTCCACTTCTATGCCGGCGTGCCGATGGTCGTGGCAGGCGCCCGCATCGGCACGCTCTGCGTGCTCGACCGCAAGCCGCGCGCCTTTCCGTCGGCTGATCAGCTCGGCCAGCTGAAGGCGCTGGCCGAACTCGCCGCCAGCCTGTTCGCGCTGAAGGACGCAACCCGCAGCGGCGCTATCGCAAAAGAGGCGCTGGCGCAGGAGGAAAAGCGCCGCGCCATCGCCCTCGACGCCGCCTCGCTCGCCAGTTGGGCATGGGACATCCGCACCGACATCATCGAATGCGACGTGCTGCTGTCCGAACTTTTCAACCTGCCGCGCTCGAACCGGCTGAAGGCGCGCGACATCCTGGCGGCCATCGATCCGCGCGACGTCTATCAGACCGAGACGCGCTTTCGCGACGCGCTGACCGGTAGCGATGACTATTTCGGCGAATACCGGGTGAAGGGTATCTACCCGCCGCGCTGGATCGCCACGCGTGGCCGCGTCATCGAACGCGAGGACGACGGCAAGCCGACACTGATCTTCGGCGTCAACTACGACATTACCGAGCGCAAGCTCGGCGACGAGCGCCAGCGGCTGTTGCTGCGCGAGCTGAACCACCGGGTCAAGAACACGCTGGCGACGGTGCAGGCGCTGGCGACGCAGACCGTTCGCCACGCCCGCCGGCCGAGCGAGTTCTTGGAAGCCTTCGGCGCAAGGCTGCAGGCGCTGGGCGCCGCCCACAACCTCCTGTCCGATCGCGAATGGCGCGGCATCGGCATCAACGAGCTGGTGCAGGTCGAGGTCAAGCCGTTCGATAGCGCCGAGCAGCCGCGCATGACGATCACTGGCGACGACTTGCTGCTCACCCCCGACCAGGCGGTCGGGCTCGGACTGATCCTGCATGAACTGGCAAGCAACGCCCTGCAGCACGGATCGCTGTCGGTAGCGTCCGGCAGGGTCGAACTCGGCTGGAAGACGCACGGCAGAAAGGGCACTCGTCGCCTGGTGCTGACCTGGCGCGAAACCGGCGGCCCTCAGGTGGAGCCGCCGGATCGTCACGGCTTCGGCTCGATCCTGATCCGCCGCGGCCTGACCAAGGTCATCTCCAGCGCAGTGAAGCACGAATTCCGCCCGGACGGCGTCTTTGCCGAAATATCGATGCCGTTGGAGGATCTGCCCAAATAGCTATGGAACTTGAGCAATTCCAGGACAAGTGCGAACCGGTTACCTGGAATCGTTCTAGCCTGTCTCGTTGTCCGGATCCTTGCCGTGGTCCGGCTTCGCATTCTCCCGGTAGATCGCATAGGCAACCAACGCCAGCGCCGGACCAAGAACGGCGCCGAGCCCGCCCTTCCCCTTGAGCAGAACTGGTAGCGCGGCGAGCGCGGCGGTGATGCCAAGCGCCTTCATATCGGCGAGGCGCCGGCGTGCCCGGCGCCGCGCCCGCAGGCCCGCCGACAACTGGTAGACAACAAGGATAAGTCCGGCGATCAAGAGGAAGCCGATGCCGAAGCCCAGCGAGGCCGCCATCGGGCCATAGCGTCCGGCGGCCCAGATATAGGCCGCGCCGATGAGGAAGCCGAGGCCGGTGAGTGCCGCGAGCGCCGCAACGCCGTAGACGATCGCCATCGTCCGCGCGCGGCCGAGCGCCGCGACGGCCTCGCCGGAGGCGACAGCCGAAATCAGCGATGCCAGCATTCCCATCTGTGCGGAACTAGCGCCGCGCCAGAAGCGCGAACAGAAAGCCGACACCTGCCGCGATCGCCAGCGAGGTCACCGGCTTTTCGCGCACATTGGCGGCGATCTGCGCCTCGATGTCCCTGGCATTGCCGCGCAATCCTTCGAAGGCAGCTTCGCCTTGGGCGCGCAATTGCTCGACGCCTTCGCTGGCGGCCCGCCGCGCCGTTCCATAGCCGTGCTCGCCGGTCTTCGCCAACTGCTTGGTCAGTTTTTCGATGTCGGCTTTCAGTTGCCTGATGTCGGCTTCGAGGTCTGGACTCGTCCGGCCGTCATTCGCGGCTCTTCCTGCGGCGCTCGCCATGGCTT
Source organism: Mesorhizobium sp. M4A.F.Ca.ET.050.02.1.1 (assembly GCF_003997725.1). Classification (NCBI taxonomy): domain Bacteria; kingdom Pseudomonadati; phylum Pseudomonadota; class Alphaproteobacteria; order Hyphomicrobiales; family Phyllobacteriaceae; genus Mesorhizobium; species Mesorhizobium sp. M4A.F.Ca.ET.050.02.1.1. Next base: position 12,443 of record NZ_RZSG01000014.1, on the reverse strand, counting down.
AACTCCTTGCGTTTGCTTGCTTTCAACGCCCGACACACGGCAAGGTTCCGAGCCAGTAAATGGAATTGGCGGAACCCTTCGGCGAGGCCGTGCCGGATCCGGACCGCTCGCTCCTGTCTCATCAAAAATTCGTCGGCGCTCCGACATAACTTTTTAAATGACAGCGCGCCCGATAGCGCTCATGACTGCCTCTTCTGGGAGGCATATCTGAGGAGATTTTGCTAGGTGCCATTGCTTGACGGATTGCGGATTCTCGTCCTGGAAGACGAATTCCTCATCGCCGCGGATGTCGAACAGCTGTGCCGCGACTATGGCGCCGGCGACGTGGTCGTTGCGGGCGACCTCACCGAGATCGAGCCGGAGCATGTGGCCGCCCGATTCGACGCCGCCATCGTCGACCTGATGCTGAGCGGCGCCTCTACCCTCGACTTCGCCTCGCGGCTGCGCGAATCCGGCCTGCCCTTCATCTTCGCCTCCGGCTATTCCGACCTGGACGAATTGAAGACGTCCTTTCCGGAGATCAGGCTGGTCAGCAAACCCTTCTCCGGGGAGGATCTTGTCGAGGCGGTGGCGGCGGCCTGCGGCCGCGGACCGCTGGCATGAGTGCTGAAAGCCGGCTTCGAGGTCGCCCGGACCCTTAGGCGGCGTTCGACCCTGTCACTTGCGCCGATATCGCATCCGGACCGTACTCGTCTTCGCCGGATATCTTCAGGATTTCCTGCAGCCTGGCACGTGCACGGCTGACACGGCTCTTGATCGTTCCGACGGCGCAGCCGCAGATTTCCGCCGCTTCCTCGTAGGAAAAGCCCGATGCACCGATCAGGATGATGGCTTCGCGCTGATCCTCCGGCAACTGTTCGAGCGCGCCTCGAAAATCCTTCAGATCGAGCTGGCCGTGCTGGGCCGGATGAACGGCGAGCCTCGCCGTCATGATGCCGTCGCTGTCCTGCACTTCGCGGCCGCGCTTGCGCATCTGCGAATAGAACTCGTTGCGCAGGATTGTGAACAGCCAGGCCTTGAGATTGGTGCCCGGCTGGAAGCTTTCATGCTTGTCCCAGGCCTTGACCAGCGTTTCCTGCACCAGATCGTCGGCCTTGTCGGCGTTTTGCGTCAGCGATACCGCAAAGGCGCGCAGGCTCGGGATCGAGCCGAGCAGGTCGGTCTTGAAGCTCTGCGAGACGGCCGCCATGCTTCAATCCTTTTTCCGTGCGGGGTCTGCCTGCTCCAATTGACTGAGCAATTGGGAGAAGCGGTCCGGCACCTGATCGGAGACCAGCTCGTCGTAATATTGCTTGAGTTTGCGGCCGATTTCCGAGTTTGGCCCGAGCGGGTCGCCGGAAATAGCCCGGCGCCTGCCTGCGGCGCCAGCCGAAGTGTCTTTCGTCATATCCTTCATTTCGCCCTTTATTTCCAGCACCCTGGCCGCCCCTAACACACAACGCAAAGCGGCACCCTCGTCTGGTTGCCCGTCCCGACCTCAAACGTCGTCCCCTTATATTAGTTCCACACCATAGGAACTTTTTCGGAAAGCCGGCGTTTCATTTTTTCGGGGCTTGCCATCGGCTTGACCGGCAACCTATGCAACTGCGTCATCTGAGGGAGACGTCAATCATGAGCCTTTCCGCCACCATCGCGCCGCATCTGCCGTTCCTGCGCCGCTTCTCGCGCGCCGTCTCCGGATCGCAGGAGAGCGGCGACGCGCTGGTCGCCGCGATGCTTGAGGCCATCATCTCCGATGTCGACATCTTTCCCCAGGCGTCGAACGACCGCATCGCGCTCTACAAGGTCTTCGCCAGGCTTTTCACGTCGGTCGCCATCCGTGTTCCGCAGGAACACGCACAGTCGGCATGGGAACAGCGGGCGGCCGCAAATCTCAACGCGATTGCCCCTCGGCCCCGGCAGGCCTTCCTGCTGGTCGCCGTCGAAGGCTTCAGCGAGGACGAGGCGGCCGAGATCCTGGATGCCGACGAGCAGGAATTCTCCGATCTGCTTGCCCAGGCGAGCAACGAGATTTCCCGCCAGGTGGCGACCGACGTGCTGATCATCGAGGACGAGCCGCTGATCGCCATGGACATCGAGGAAATGGTCGAGAGCCTTGGCCATCGCGTCGTCGGCACCGCGCGCACCCATGCCGAGGCGGTGGCGATTTTCGGCAAGACCAGGCCGAAGATGGTGCTGGCCGACATCCAGCTTGCCGACGGCAGCTCGGGCATCGAGGCCGTCAACGAGATCCTGTCCTCCACGCCGGTGCCGGTGATCTTCATCACCGCCTTTCCCGAGCGCCTGCTGACCGGTGAGCGGCCGGAACCGGCCTTCCTGGTGACCAAGCCGTTCAACCCGGACATGGTGAAGGCGCTGATCAGCCAGGCGCTGTTCTTCGATCGGCAGGCCAAGGCTGCGGCGTAGTACGGGGTGCCGCGCGCCCCGCCGCCGTCCGCCATCCCGCATGAAATAGAGCTTTTCGGCGCGTCTCGGACGGGCGTCGCGGCGAGACTTTGGAATTCGCATCCCACCCCTTCCAGGGATCGTCTTTTTCGGTAAATGGTGGAACAAACGCTACCCACCCACGTTTTACCGCAGCATAGGAAGGAGACGGATCATGCTTTACTGGGCGCTCGTTTTTCTCGTCGTGGCGATCATCGCCGGTGCGCTTGGTTTCGGCGGCATCGCCGGCACCTCGGCCGGCATCGCGCAGATACTCTTCTTCATCTTCCTCGCCTTCCTGATCATCTCGCTCATTGCCGGCCTGTTCAAACGGGCGTGAGGGCGAGCCTCCGAACACTGGAAGCCGCACCCCTCAAACGGTTTCCAGCCCCCGCCGGGCGGTATCCTCCAACGAGATGCCGCTCGGCGGACCGTATCTGGATCCTCATTTCAGGAACCCATTTTGCAATAGGCCGTTCAGCCTGAGTTCGGTGGCAAGCGATCGATGCGTTCCAAGGCCGCAAACATGAGCAACAGCGGGCAGGGCGAAGAGGTCATCGCCCTGCATCCGGCCGAAAGCGGAATGCAGCTTGGCCGGGCTCTTCTCCACGCGCTGCACAACGCCGGCATCTCGGTGCTCTACCAGGACCGCGAGATGAAGACGATCTGGGCGCGCAACATGCGCGCGCCATGGGCCTCGGACACGCCAGACAGCAACGGCATCCTGCCGCCGGCGCAGGCCGAGCGTATCGGCGCCGCCAAGCGCAGCGTCATAGCCTCCGGCAACCCTGAACGGCTCGAGCTCGGCGTGCCCGCCGAAGACGGCGTCCGCTGGTTCCAGGTCTGGATCGACGCCGATCACAGCGACGGCGGCGAGGTGCAGGGCGTCGTCACCACCATGGTCGAGACCACCGAGCAGAAGCGCCGCGAGCAAACGCTCAAGACGCTGCTGCGCGAGGTCAGCCACCGCTCGAAGAACCTGCTCGCCATCATCCAGAGCATCGCCAGCCAGACCAGTCGCTATTCCGGAACGTCGGGTGATTTCCTAACGCGCTTCCGCGGCCGGCTGCAGTCGTTGGCCGCCTCGCAGGATTTGGTGACATCCTCCAACTGGCGGGGTGCGGAGCTTCACGAGCTCGTTTCCGGCCAGGTCGGCCGCTATGCCGCCGACCCCAGACGCTGCGTGCGCTTCGAGGGCGCAAACCCCTACCTCAATCCCAACGCCGCCTTGCATGTCGGTCTCGCCATGCATGAGCTCGCCGTCAATTCGGTTAGCTACGGCGCCCTGTCGCGGCCGAACGGCCATGTCAAGGTGACGGCCAGACTGACGACTGCCGCCGACGGCGAACCTGCTCTGTCGCTGATCTGGGTCGAAGCCATCGGAGGCCGTGAGGTCGGGCACAACGAGAAGCGCTTTGGCAGCGTCGCCCTGGAACGCGTCGTGCCGACGTCGCTGAACGGCACGGCGACGCTCGAGATCACGGAAGATCGCCTCGAATATGGCCTCGTCATTCCCAAGGGCAATTTCGAAACGGACTGACATGGATCGACAGGCGCGCCGAAGACGGCGCTGTGGCCCGCGGACAACATCCTTAACCGGCTGTTCACCATAAAGTCCGATGCTGTTCTTCCCAGATGACGCTGAAACCTGGCGATGGCCTGCGGCCGCCGTCGGGTCCGGCGCAACAGGGGAGGAATCGTCTTGACGGTTGCCGACATGAACAGGCTGGAGCAGGCCGCTCGCGTCTCGATGAGCGGTTTCCAGGATGCCGAAGCTCCGCCCTCGACCTCGGCCCGCGCCACCCATCCCGTGCTTCGGCTGGTCGCCGTTGCCTTGGTCGCGGCCATCGCGCTGACACTGGCCACGCAGTTCAACTGACGCCCGCGATCCGCTGTCGCGCGCCTGACCGCCAATTTATTCGATGCGGCACCGCCTGCGCAGGAACTTTGCCCGTTTTGGTCCGTTTTTGTGGCGAGAGGATTCTCGCCATGGAACATATCGCTGCCTTGCTGCTGGTTATCGGCTGCTCCGGCTCCATGACCGAATGCCGCGAATTGTCGGTGCCAGTCAGCGTCTTCGAGACCGCCGAACAATGCACTGCCGAGCGGCCTTTCGCCATGGCCGACGTTCAGGGTCAGGCTGCTCATGTCGTTGCCGAGTGCCTCGCTGTCGATCCGGCGCTGGAGGACGACTACGACCAGGTCGTCTGGAACGTGCGTGCGGATGGCACGCTCGACGCATCATTGCAGGTATCCAGCCTCGTCCTTGCCTCCAACAACAGTGCGCGCCCCGAAAAAACCTATCTTGGTCAACAATAAAATCGAGCGGGCCAAGGCTGTTGTTTCATGTTAAATGGCGGTTGTAGCCTCCTAAAGTGAGGACAAAGGAGAGGTGACTCTATGCGGAAGATGATTATTGCCATGGTTGCGGTGGTCGCTGTCAGCGGCTGCAGCACGACCGAGCAGGACGTTGGCGTTGGCGCCGGTGTCGGCGCTGTCGCCGGTGGCCTGATCGGCGGCACCAAGGGCGCGCTGATCGGTGCGGCCGTCGGCGCCGGCTCGGGTCTGCTGGTCCGCAACCTGCGCAATGGCTATTGCCAGTATCGCGACAATCGCGGCCGTCTCTACACGGCACGCTGCTGATCGCTTCGCATCAGGCGCAATAGGAACGGAGGCCGGCTCGTCCGGTCTCCGTTTGTTTGTGCCGCCTGAAAATGACCGTTCAGAGCGAACGGGATCCATTCACCCCGCCAGCGGGACCCTGATTACCACCACCAGCCCCTCGGCGCGAAAATCGCGCTTGATCGTGCCGCCCAATTCGCGCGTGACGTTGAGGTCTATCAGCTTGGTGCCGAAGCCTGTCTTGGCCGGTGCTTCGAGCTGCTTCTGCCCGGCCTCTCGCCAGTTGAGCACCAACGTCCGATCCCGGCCGCGCCCTTCCAGCAACCAGTCGACCTTGAGTGCTCCCACGGAATTGCCGGCCTCGCCATATTTCAGTGCGTTCGTCGCCAGTTCGTGGAAGGTCAGGCCGAGCGCCTGGGTGGTTGTCTCGTCAAGCAGCACCTCCGGCCCCGACAATATGTCTTCGGGAAGCTCCTTGCCGAACACCTGGCCGAGCTCGATGCGCAGGAGATCGCCGAGATCGGCCTTCTGCCAGCGCGAGCGGGTCAGCATGTCCTGGGACGCTGCCATCGCCTGCAGCCGCGCCGCGAAGGATGACGAGAACTCCTTCACGTCGGTGGCGTGCGAGGCCGTCTGGCGCGCTATCGCCAGCACCCGCGTGATCGAATTCTTGATGCGATGCTTCATTTCCTGCAGCATCAGCTCCTTTTCGAGCAGGCTCTTTTCCGTCGTCTCGTGTAGCAGCGACACTGCGTCGTAAGCCCGCTCCTGATAGCGCGCCACCAGCGCGATCGCGCCGGCGAGCAGCAGCCCGAACAGGCCGAGCATCACCGGAATGGCGCGCGACGAAGGCAGCGAGAAAGCGCTTGTCGGCCGAAACAGCACAGTCCAGGGACGGCCGGCGACGACGATCTTGCGGGTCACCAGCAGCCTGTCGCCAAAGGTCTCCACCGGCGGCGTCTCCGACCGGAAAAGGAGATTGTCGGCGTCAGGCTGGCCGTCATAGATCTCCGTGTTGACCGGCAGGAGCGGCGTGCGGCTGAGCGCCGTCTGGAACAGATCGCGGGCACGAAACGCCGCATAGAGGAAACCAGCGGTCGAGGAGCGGCTGGCGTTGATGACTTCGGGCGCGGTCTCGATATTGAGCCGCACGAAGACCAGGAAGCCGGGGAAGGTCTGAGTGGCACCGGTTCCCTGGCCGAGCTGGACCAGACCGCTTGCATGCTGCTGATCGTCGGCCATTGCCTTTTCGATCGCCGCCCGCCGCGCCGGCTCGGTGAACATGTCGAAGCCGATGCTGGCCTGGTTGGACGGGTCTATCGGCTCGAACATCACGATCGGCGTGCGCCAGGGTTGCGTCGTGGCAGGGTAGACCTGATGGGCGACGCCGTGGTCGCGCAGGATGTCGCGCTCGACCGCCGCCTCGTCGCCGGCCTTGGCCAGCCGCAGGAAGCCGATGCCGCGCAGGCCGGCGAAATTGTTGTCGACATCGAGCGCGCTGAAGAACGCCTTGAACTCGCCGCGTGAAATGTCGCCATTGCGGGCGTCGAACAGCGCCTGGGTCGAGCGCAGCAGCGAAAGATGGAGATCGATACGGCTCTCGATGCGGTTGAGCGCGTCGTCTGCTGTCGCATCGAATTTGATTCGCGCCGCTTCCTGCGTGGCGAAATAGGCGAACCCCGCCATCGTCAGGCTGATCAGCGCGACGGCGATGAAGGCGACGATCGGGAAGAACTTCTTCAAAGGATGGCGGTGCCCCTGAGCATACGCTCCTTTATGAGCAAGTCGCCGCGGCAACACAATGGCGCTGTCAAACCATCATGACGCTTGGCCCATCCGCGAGCGTCACTTAGTTACAGACTCAAGCGGCGATCTTCAGCGCTCCCGGCCCAGGAATGGCGCCAGGCGGGCATTTGCCGAGGATGATCATGCCGAGCACCTCGTCCTGGGTGACGTCGCTGGTGCGCGCGGTGCCGACGACCTGGCCGTTCTTCATCACACAGACCCGGTCGGCGAGCTCGAACACGTCGTGGATGTCGTGGCTGATCAGGAAGATGCCGATGCCGTCGGCCTTGAGTTGCTTGACCAGTTCGCCGACCTGCGCCGTCTCCTGCGGCCCGAGTGCCGCCGTCGGCTCGTCCATGATCAGGATACGGGCATTGAACAGGATGGCGCGCGCGATTGCCACCGACTGCCTTTGGCCGCCGGAAAGCTTGATCACCGGCTCCTTGAAGCGCTGGAAACGCGGATTGAGTCGGCCCATCACCTTGCGCGCCTCGGCCTCCATCGCGACATCGTCGAGCGTGCCCCAGCCGGTCATCAGCTCGCGGCCGAGGAAGAGGTTGGCCGCGGCGTCGACATTGTCGGCGAGCGCCAGCGTCTGGTAGATCGTCTCGATGCCGTATTTCTTGGCGTCGCGCGGGTTGGAGATGTGCGCCTCCTCGCCATTGACGAAGATCTGGCCGGCGTCGCGCTTGTAGGCGCCGGACAGTATCTTGATAAGCGTCGACTTGCCGGCGCCGTTGTGGCCGAGCAGCGCCACCACCTCGCCGGGGAAGAGATCGATCGAGGCGTCGTCGACGGCGCGGATGCCGCCGAAGGCGATCGAGATGTTGCGCATGTCGATCAGCGGCGTGCCGGTGGTGGGAGCTGTCTTTTCCATGGTCGCGTCTCCTCCCTGAAGTTCTTGCTCAGACTCGCTTGCGGTAGACGGTGTCGAGCCAGACGGCGACGACCAGAACCGCGCCGACGACGATGCTCTGCAGCGGCGAGTCGATGCCGAGCAGCACCATGCCTGACTGCAGCGACTGCATCAAAAGCGCGCCGAGCATGGCTCCCAGCACGGTTCCCGAGCCGCCGGCGAGCGACGTGCCGCCGATGACGGCGGCGGCGATGACCAGCAGTTCGTCCAGCGTGCCCAGCGCGTTGGTCGCGGCGTTGAGGCGCGCCGACGAGATCGCCGCGCTGATCGAGGCCAGCACGCCCATAATCATGAACACCTTCATCGTCACCCAGCGCGTGTTGATGCCGGCGAGCGAGGCCGCTTCCGGATTGCCGCCGATGGCAAAGACATAGCGGCCGAAGCGGGTGCGCCTGGTGATGAAGGTCATGACGATGCCGACCGCGACCGCCATCAGCACCGGTATGGCGATGCCATGGGCGATGAACAGGCCGCCTTCGGGAATGGCGATGCCTTTCTGCTCGGCGTACTGGCGCACGATGCCGACCGGCCACGGATAGGAATTGGCGACCCAGACCGCGCCGAGGATGGCGGCGCAGGCGACGATGCCGAGGAAGATTTCGGCCCATACCGGGCGCAGCGGGAAATTGAACCGCTTGCGCTGCGAGCGGCCGTTGAGCAGCGCGAAAGCGGCCGCCGCGCAGGCGACGACGCCGACGACCCAGCTGGCTGTGGCGCCGATCGAGCCGCGCGGTCCGCCGCCCATCAGCTGGAAAGTGGCGTCGAGCGGCGCGACCGTGCGGCCGCTGGTGATCATCCAGGCCATGCCGCGCCAGACCAGCAGGCCACCCAGCGTGACGATGAAGGCCGGCACCTCCATGTAGGCGATGATGAAGCCCTGGAACGCGCCGATCGCCAGGCCAAGCACCACGCCGGCGGCGAGCGCGATGATCCAGAGCCACGGATTGCCGAGCTGGAAGCCAATGACTCGAATGAGGAATTCGGCCTGCGCCACGCCCATGATCATGCCGACCACGCCCTCGACGGAGCCGACGGAAAGGTCGATGTTGCGCATGACGATGACCAGCACCATACCGGTCGCCATGATCGCCACCGAGGAGGTCTGCACCGACAGGTTCCAAAGGTTGCGCGGGGTCAGGAAGAGCCCGCCCGACAGGACGTGGATGCCGATCCAGATGACCAGCAGCGCGCCGACCATGCCGAGCATGCGCGTGTCGAGTTCGGTTGCCTTAAGGAAGCGGCCGGCGGCGCTGAGTTCGGCTGCGCGTGCCCGGTCCGCGGCGACCGTGCTTGAGGTCGTATCGGTCATGATTTCCTCCCACCGGTTGCCGTCTGGCGCGGTTGCCGGAACATGATTCTATTGGCTTTCCCGGCTCACTTGAAGCCGGAAGCCGTTGCGAAGCGAAGCTCGATGGACGCCGCGGCTCTTGGGCCGCGGCGCCGAGTCTTCAAACCGGAAGGCTTGCCTCAGTTGCAGGCGGCGACGGCGCCGGCGGCAACGCCGGCGCAGACTTCGTCCTTCTTGATCCAGCCCGCGTCGATGACGACGTTGAGGTTGTCCTTGGTGATCGCCACCGGCGTCAGGAACAGCGACTTGACGGTGTTGCCGCCCGGCGTGGTGAAATCCTTGACGCCGGCGATGTCTGTCATCTTCTTGCCGTCGGCGAGCGCCGAGGCGATCTCGGCGGCGTTCTTGCCGAGCTCGCGCGCGTCCTTCCACACCGACACGGTCTGCGTGCCGAGTGCGATGCGGTTCAGCGCGGCGTGGTCGCCGTCCTGGCCCGACACCGGAACGGTCCCGGCGAGGCCCTGCGCCGTCAGCGCGGCGACGACGCCACCTGCGGTGCCGTCATTGGCCGCCACCACCGCATCGACCTTGTTGTCGTTGGCGGTCAGGAACTGCTCCATGTTCTTCTGCGCGTTGGCGGGCAGCCAGCCGTCGGTATAGGCCTCGCCGACATTCTTGACCTTGCCGCCGTCGATGGCTACCTTCAGGACTTCCATGGAGCCGGCGAACAGGAAATCGGCGTTCGGGTCGGCGCCCGAGCCCTTGATGAAGACATAGTTGCCTTCCGGCTTGACCTTGAACACTTCGCGGGCCTGCATACGGCCGACTTCCTTGTTGTCGAAGGTCAGGTAGAAGACGTCCTTGTTCTCGATCAGCCGATCGTAGCCGACGACTGGAATGCCTTCGTCCAGCGCCTTCTGCACCGCCGGTCCGACCGCGGAGGCGTCCTGCGCCAGCACGATCAGGGCGTTGGCGCCCTGCGATATCAGGCTTTCGACGTCGGTCAGCTGCTTGCCCGGATTGGACTGCGCGTCGGCGGAAATATACTTGTCGCCGGCCGCCTCGATGGCCTTCTTCATCGCCGCTTCATCGGTCTTCCAGCGTTCTTCCTGGAAGTTCGACCAGGAAACACCGATCACCTTGTCCTTCGCCTCGGCGACCGACGCGAGCGTCAACGACATGGCGACACCCGCCAGCATGGCGGCTGCGAATTTCTTCATGATATCCTCCCTGCGCCATTGCGGCGCGACCCAGACTGGCCCTGAGGCCGGCATAGAGGCTTTTTTTCGAGCCTCGAAAAAATAGTGATCCAACGCCGGAGCGCTGTCAACATTGATTCTGCTGGATTCTGACGCCCCTGCGAATTTTTTTCGAGCTCCGTAATAAATAAATGACAGGCCGGCCCGCTTCTGCCACAATTCATACGGTGTCCGCCGACGGCCCCTTGAGATCAAAAACGGCCGCGACGACCGGGAGGAAATAGGGCATGTCGGTTGGAATCCGCCACGACGATCTGCGCCGACGCAACCGGGCGATGGTGATTTCGGCCGTGCGCCGCGCCGGCCAGCCGTCGCGGACCGAGATCGCCGCCACCACCGGCCTCAGCCATTCGACCATCTCGGCGATCTCGTCCGACCTGATCCAGGAAGGCATCCTGACCGAGAGCAAGGCAAACGAGGCTGTTTCGCTGAAGCGCGGCCGGCCGCAGGTCGGGCTTGCGCTCAATCCGGAAGCCACGGCGGTGATGACGGTGGTCCTGTCGCTGAACTTCCTTTCCGTCGCCGTCATCGACTACGCCGGGCAGGTCATTGCCGAAGAGCAGCGCCGCCTCGACACGGCGATCATGCCGCGCGACGAGCTGATCGGCGAATGCGTGGCCATCGTCCGGCGCCGCTTCGAGGATCCCGATCTCGACGTCCGCGGCGTCGCCCGCATCGCCATGGGCATCCAGGGCATCACCGACACCCATGCCCGCGCCATGTTGTGGTCGCCGATCACGCCGCAGACCGACATCGCCTTCGCCGACATACTGGAAGCCGAATTCGGCGTTCCGGCCACCATGGAGAACGACTGCAACATGATGGCGGTGGCCCTGCAGTGGCGTGACCCTGACCGCTACCGCGACGACTTCATCGCCATCCTGCTGTCGCACGGCATCGGCATGGGGCTGGTGCTGAAGGGAGAGCTGTTCACCGGCACCCATTCCTCGGGCGGCGAATTCGGCCATATGATCCACCGGCCGGGCGGCGCGCTCTGCCGCTGCGGGCGGCGCGGCTGCGTCGAGGCCTATGCCGGCAACTACGCCATCTGGCGCAATGCCAAGGAGATGGGCGAGGACGCCGAGCCGGTCGATGTCAGCGACGCCGACATGCGCTCGCTCGCAGCGCGGGCGCGCGCCGGCGACGGTCCGGAGCGCCAAGCCTATCGCAAGGCCGGCGAGGCGCTCGGCTTCGGCCTCGGCAGCCTGTTCGCGCTGATCGATCCCGCACCGGTCGCCATGGTCGGCGTCAGCGCCGCCGCCTTCGACCTGATCGAGCCGGCGCTGCGCGAGGCGATCGCCCAGACCGCCGGCGGCCAGCATTCGAAATCGATCTCGTTCGACACCGAGCCGAACGAACTGCCGCTGATCCGCGAGGGCTGCGCCATGCGCGCGCTCGGCTTTGTCGACCAGGAGATTTTCGCGCCAGGCGTCCAGGCGAAAGGCAGCGCCGCCGGGAAGAGCGTGGCCTGAGCGTCAATCTTCCCTGATCGCGTAGCCCGCGCCGCGTATGGTGCGGATGACATCCGGCATGCGGCCATTGTTGACCGCCTTGCGCAAGCGCCCGACATGCACGTCCACGGTGCGCTCGTCGATGTAGATCGTCTCGCCCCAGACATTGTCGAGCAGCTGGCTGCGCGAGAACACCCGGCCGGGATGCCGCATCATGAATTCGAGCAGCCGGAATTCGGTCGGGCCGAGCCGGATCTCGCTCTTCTTGCGGTAAACGCGATGCGACTCGCGATCGAGCACGATGTCGCCGACCTTCAGCATGCTGGACAGGACTTCCGGCTTGGCGCGGCGTAGCAGCGCCTTCACCCGCGCCATGAACTCCGGCGTAGAGAACGGCTTGACCAGATAGTCGTCGGCGCCGGTCGAAAGGCCGCGCACCCGGTCGCTTTCCTCGCCGCGCGCCGTCAGCATGATGATCGGCAGCCGCTCGGTCTCCGGCCGCATCCTGAGGCGCCGGCAGAGCTCGATGCCGGAAACCGCCGGCACCATCCAGTCGAGCACCAGCAAATCGGGCACGTTTTCCTGCAGCCGGATCTCGGCCTCGTCGCCGCGTGTGACCACCTCGACCTGGTAGCCTTCCGATTCCAGATTGTAGCGGAGCAGCACCCCCAGCGGCTCCTCGTCCTCCACCACCATGA
>NZ_RZSG01000149.1:0-10195 GCF_003997725.1 Mesorhizobium sp. M4A.F.Ca.ET.050.02.1.1 | reverse complement strand
CCCATGAAGCTCGGCGCGAGCTTCATGGCGCCGTCGAGCGATATGCGGCCATGCGTAGTGCGCAGCCCGATCAGGCCGCAAAAACTAGCCGGGGCGCGGATCGAGCCGCCGGTGTCTGAGCCGGTGGCGATGTCGGCGAGCTTGCCCGCCACCGCCGCCGCTGATCCCGACGACGAGCCGCCGGTGACGCGCTCGGGCGCGGCCGGGTTCACCGGGAAGGGAAAATGCGCGTTCTGGCCCATCAGCGAGAAGGCAAGCTCGTCGGTCTGGGTCTTGCCGACGAATCGCGCGCCGGCGTCGAGAATGATCTGTACCGCCGGAGCGGTTTGCGAGGCGGCGTGGGCGTCGGCGAATTTGCCCGGATTGCCGCAGCCGGTGCGGTAGCCGGCGACGTCGTAGATGTCCTTGACGGCCAGCCGCAGCCCTGCCAGCGGGCCCAGTTCCGCATGCGCGACAGGCATTTGGCGAAGGTTGAGGAAGGCGTTGAACGGTCCGTGCGTGCCTGTCATCGTTCGATATCCGGATACGGTATTCCGTAGATTGTTCGATGCCGGAAATTTTACAACCGCAGCTTACGATTTTTATTGATTGTGAAATCCATCGCTCCTATATCGCGCTTGCCCAAAGTCGCACGTGCCTGTGGGTGTCCGCCGATCCTCGAATGGTGAGGGCAATCGGTAAGGTAACTGGAGCCAACCACTCCAGTCGGTCAGTGGCCAACCACAAGATCGAGGACACCTTGAAGCAACGACGGTGCGGGCCTTTCTGGTTCTCTTCCGGTTGTCCAAAGACCGGGGTTACTAAAGAGGCACACCTTCATTGCCGGCAGTGCGGACGGGTCTCCCATCCAAGCCAAGGCAGACAAAGCGAACCGAGGCCGGGCAAGGCCAAGGTTCACCGCCGCGAGACGGCATTTCATGGTTCCGGGGTCTCCACCGGCTGGTTCCATGGATTTTCCGTCCCGCCTTTGTCCACCGCGTGTTCGCGAGGCCGACAGCCCGCGTCCCGCAGCCTTATTGCGCGCCGAAAGGCGTTATGGAGAGACCCCGATGGCCACCCAGCGCATCCTTGACTTCCTCGCCACCCGACGTCCGAACGGCCCGTGCCTCGTCGTCGACCTCGATGTCGTGCGCGACAATTTCCGCGCCTTCGAGAAGGCGTTGCCCGATTCCAAGATCTACTATGCGGTGAAAGCAAACCCGGCGCCGGAGATCCTGCGCCTGCTTGCTGCGATGGGCTCGTCCTTCGACACCGCATCGGTTGCCGAGGTCGAGATGGCCATGGACGCCGGCGCGCCGGCCGACCGCATCTCCTTCGGCAACACCATCAAGAAGGAGCGTGATATCGCACGCGCCTACCAGCTCGGCATCCGCCTGTTCGCGGTGGACTGCGTCGAGGAGGTCGAGAAGATCGCCCGCGTCGCACCCGGCGCGCGCGTCTTCTGCCGCGTGCTGACCGACGGCGAGGGCGCCGAATGGCCGCTGTCGCGCAAGTTCGGCTGCGTGCCGGCAATGGCGGTCGACGTGCTGCGCCATGCCAAGGCGCTCGGCCTCGACGCCTATGGCGTGTCGTTCCATGTCGGCTCGCAGCAGACCGATCTCACGGCCTGGGACCGCGCGCTGGGCGATGCCAAGAAGGTGTTCGCGACGCTCGCCGACGAGGGCATCGTTCTGAAAATGGTCAATATGGGCGGCGGCTTCCCGACCCGTTACCTGAAGGACGTGCCGGTGGCGCAGGCCTACGGCCAGGCGATCTTCTCGGCGCTGCGCAAGCATTTCGGCAACGCGCTGCCCGAGACCATCATCGAGCCAGGTCGTGGCATGGTCGGCAATGCCGGCGTCATCAAGTCGGAAGTCGTGCTGATCTCGAAAAAGGCCGACAACGACAATGTGCGCTGGGTGTTCCTCGACATCGGCAAGTTCGGCGGCCTCGCCGAAACCATGGACGAGGCGATCCGCTACCCGATCGTCACCGCCCATGACGGCACCGAGACCGCGCCTTGCGTGCTCGCCGGTCCGACCTGCGATTCGGCCGACGTGATGTACGAGAAGACGCCCTATCCGCTGCCTCTGTCGCTGACCATCGGCGACGAGGTGCTGATCGAAGGCACCGGCGCCTACACGACGACCTATTCCTCGGTCGCCTTCAACGGCTTCGAGCCGCTCCGATCCTACGTGATCTGACCGGTTCGCAAGAACCGTTCTGATCATCCCAGGTGGGCGCATGTTCGCCCACCCGGGCTCGCCTGTGGAACAGACCTCCGCTCGTGAAGGATCGCGGACATGGAATACCTGATCAAATCGGCCATCGCGGCCACCGACATTGCCCCCTCATCCGGCCCTTCGGATCAGCTCTTCTTCGCGGGGGAGAAGAGCCCGATGGCAGCGCTTGCGCCCTCCCTGGCCCAACGGGCACAGGCTGGCTCGCGCGGCGAGCCGGGTGAGGGGGCCTCACAGGCTCCGGCATTCACCGTCGTGGCGGAAAGCGCCGGCGATATCGAGGCGCGCGAGGACCTGCTCGACCGCGCCATGGGACCTGGCCGTCGTAGGAAGTCGTCGGAGAAGCTGCGGCGCGGCCGCCGGCCCTCGGAAGGCCTGGCCTTTGTCGCACGCGATGCCTCGGGCGCGGTCCTCGGCACCGTGAGGCTTTGGGATGTGACGTTGGGCGAAGGCGGTCCGGCGGCCCTTCTACTCGGACCGCTTGCCGTCGAACAGGCGCTCAAGGGCTCCGGTGTCGGTTCGGCGCTGATGCGGCATGCGGTGACTGAAGCGGCGCGCCTCGGCCATGGCGCCATCCTGCTCGTCGGCGACGCGCCCTACTACGGGCGCTTCGGATTTTCGGCGGCGAAGACCGGCGCCCTCGCGATGCCCGGCCCCTATGAGCGGCACCGCCTGCTGGCGCTGGAACTGATGGAGGGCGTGCTCGACGACGCACACGGCACGCTTAAGGCTGCGGGACGCAAGCAGAAGGCGCAGTCGCTGGCCGCCTAGACATCATCCCAAAGAGTGGGAACCGGTTTTGTGCAAGGTCACGGTCAAACCGAAAGAAAACGCCGCCCATCGAGGCGGCGTTTTGCTTTGATCTTGGCGCTGTCGTCAACCAAGCAACTGGCTTAGCGCCATGGCGACAGTCATGTCGCCCTCGACCTTTATCTTGCCGGACATGAAGGCCATGGTCGGGTTGAGGTCGCCGGCGAGCAGCGAATCCAGATCGTCGAGCGACAGCTTGACGGTGCAGTCGGTCGGCGCATCGGTGGTGGAGACCGTGGCGCCGTCGATGACGATGACACCGTCGCTGCCGGTGTCGAACTTGACCGAATGCTCGAAGCCCGCGCTTGCCACGCGCGACTTGATCCTGTCGGCAATCTCCTGAACGCTCACGGCGGTTCTCCTCATCTTGTTGCGTTTGATACGCGGCGGCGCATTGCCGGCGCATGTCGCGATCACGGTCGCTGACGCATATAGCTTCGCATTGACGTTTACGTCAACGTGGTGACGATGCGTCATCTCGCATCAGCTTGGCTAGCGGCGGCGAATGCGTCCGCGCCGCGATCAGTGCTGCTTGAAGGGCTTGGTCATTTCCGAGGCGGTCTCGCCAGCGCCCTTGCGGCGGCGAATGGCGTTGTCGCGGATCTCGTCTTTGGACAGGAAGTTGACCTGGTCGATCAGCACCTCATGCACCAGCTCGACGCCGACGCGGGCGTTGATGCTGTCCTGGATGGACTTGCGGAAGGCATCGAGATCGATTGTGTCCTTCTTGGTGAAATCGACCTGCGGATTGGCGTAGAGATAGGAGTAGACCTGGTCGGTGATCAGCGCGTCGGCCGGTATTGACAGCTTCTTTATCTGCTCTGGCTCGACCGTGTAGACGAGCTTGGTGAGAAAATAGCCGTCGATCCTGGCGTCGCGGATCAAGGGCACCGAGATAATATCGGTCTTGACGTAGTCGAGGCCACCCAGCATCGGCTTCGGCGGCTCGCCCACGCCGGCCTTGCCGGCAGCCTGGAACGAATAGAACACGGCGCCGAGCGTCGCTGCGCAGATCCAGATCGCGGCGGCGATGAACTTAATCACCGGTCTTTCCCTCGCGACGCCCTGGCGGCCGGGATCATGCTCTTGCCCAGCCGAACTCGCCGGCCGAATAAGTGCCGTCGGCCTCGGCGCGCTGAATGGCGCTCTTCAGCAGATGGGCGACCTCGTTGACGGCGTTGAGATGGGCGAGGATCGCCGCCTCGTTCTTGGCCAGCTTCTGGCGCAGCCGCGCCAGGCCTTCGCGATGCTGCTCCAGGAATTCGATCTCGTTGGCGCCCTTCATGGCGCGGGTCAGTTCGTAGAGATAGCGGCTCTTGCGGGCGTTGGACGCCTTGAGGTCGAAGCCGGTGCTGGCACGGATACCAGCCGTCTCCTCGTCGACCGCTTCCTCGATGCGGCCGATGATGGCGGCGAGGTTTCCGGGGCGAGCGAGCGGGATGGGCGCTTCCGAGGTCCGCGCCGGAAGGGTGGAGAATTCGGATTGGTCGGCCATGAGGCTCCCTAGATTTTTGTATCGGTTTCTATGGTCGTATCGTCGCCGGTCATCGACCGCGCGGCCTGGCGCTGCAACTCCTGCACCATGGACGTCGACAGCCGGATCTGTTGGTCGATCTCGGCCTTCTCCGGCCCACCCGAAACCGGGCCGACCGGCACGATGCGCTTGCCGTCCATATAGTGGTCGGCGAGCAGTGATCTGGCGATGCCGATGCCGCCGCGCGCGGCCATGACATTGGCCAGTTGCTCGGCCATCTGCGATTTCCACATGTCGCCGGCGAGACCCTTGCCGTAAACGCCCTCGGTGTCCTTGGGCATCATGTTCTGGATGAAGGTCTGCAGCACCATCGCCTCGAAGCGCTGGAACTTCTTCTCCGGGTTCGCCACCTCGGCTTTGTCCGCCGTGGCCCGGGAAAGCATGGTGCCGGCGGTGTCGACTGAAAAGGCGGCCGAGGCGCCACCAGTCCGTTTGGCCAGCGCCGCGCGCGCGGCTTCGACGTCCGTCGGCTCGGCAGCGCGAGCGACGTCCAAGACGATGTCGCTGGGTGGAGAGATTGCCAAAAAAGTCCGCCTCTTGCCGGTTTTTGCTATCCGCACAATGACTGAACAAGCTTGTGGCAGGCTTGCGAGCCCAAGCATCGAGTGGCTCGTCTTTCGCCATCGCGATTTTGCTGTGCTACGAAATGGGAGATCGTTCTTGCCAGCGGTTAGGGGCCAAAGTGTTGGATGAAGATTATCGAGAGATTTCAGATTTCCGGGCGAGGCGTCGTAGTCGTCGGTGACCTACAGACCGACTTCCGGATGGGCCAAAAACTCAACGCGATTGTCATGAGGCCGGACGGCTCTAAAACCTCGACGGCCGCGGAGAAAGAGTATGCGCTCCGGCGGATCGACGATGTCGCTCACGAATTCGAAGTGTTCGTGCTGCGTCATGTTGATCTAGCTGATGTGCCCGAGGGCAGCACTCTCGATCTGACTTTGATACCGAGTCGCTAGTTAGTATCGTCGCGTCGCTTCTGCGCGATCAGATCGAGCCGCTCGCGGTCGATGCGTTCGCGCTCGTCGCGGCGGCGCACGTCCTTGTAGGCGCGCTCGACCATGTTGGTGCGCGCCGTCGCGGTGGCGATGAGAGTTGCTTCCTGCCTGGCGCTTTCCAGGCTTGCCTGCTGGCGGACCAGGGCATTGGCGATGCGGCGATGGTAAAGGTCGGGGAACTGGCCGGCCAGCGATTGGTCAGCGTCGAAGTGCTCGACCAGTTCCCTTGCCTCGGTCTCGGCCGCTCCCGCCTGCGCCAGGAATGTCGCATGGCGCGTCTCGTGCAGGGCCTTGAGCTGCTCCTGCACCTTGACCAGTTTCCGCAGCCGTTCCTTGCGCGTGGTCATTGCGTCACCGTGCCAGTGTCAGGTCGACAAAGCCGTCGACGAACAGCGACAGCATGGTGCCGATGGCGAGGTAGAAGAGGATCAGGCCGCCGGCGATGACGAAAGGCAGCGAGATGAAGTAGACGGGGATCTGCGGCGTCAGCTTGTTGACGAAGCCGATGGTCAGATTGACCAGGATGGCATAGGCGACGAACGGGCTGCCGAGGCGGATGACCAGGAAGAAGGCGTCCGACACGGTGTCGGTGAGATCGACGAGCGCCGCCTGCGGATTGAAGAAGACGTTGACCGGCGCGACCGTGTAGGAGGCGACCAGAGCGCGCACGATCTCGTGGTCGAAGTCGACGACGAAGAGCAGCAGCAATGCCGAGAAGGAGATGATGGCGGCCAGCGCCGCCTGCGGCTCCGGCTCCTCGATCGCCGGGCCGCCGGCGCCGCCATAGCCGATCAGCGTGGCGATGGCCGAGCCCATGAAGCGCAGCGCCTCCATATAGAGCCGGGTCATGGCGCCGATCAGCCCGCCGACCAAGAGTTCCGAGACGATCATCGGCGCCAGGACCTGCGGGCGGGGATCGACATACGGGTAGATGCGGTCCCAGAGGAAGGCGAGCAGGCCGCGGGTGGCGGCGACCGCCACGAAGAGCCGGACCTGGATCGGCACGCGCGCACTCGACAGGCCTGGCATCAGCATGAAACAGGCGCCGATGCGGCAGAAAGCCAGGAAGGCGGCGATGACGACGCCTTGCGAGAGCGCGCTCACGAGATCGTCCCGAGCACCTTGATCTCGACGCCCTTGGCGATCTCGACATGGGAGAGCACCGGCAACGTGGTGAACAGGCGCTCGATGATCATGCGCACATAGGGGCGCGCGTCCGGCGCGGTGACCAGCACGAAGCGCTCGCCGGCTTCCAGATGCTTGCGGATCGCCTTGGTCGCATCCTGGCCGAATTCCTCGAGCTGACGCGGGTCGATGTCGAACTCGCGCACCTCGCCCTTGGCGTCGCGCTTGAGGCTCTGGTGGAAGGCGAGGTCCCAGCGGTTGCCGAGACGCAGAACCTTGAGCACGCCGCCCTCGGAAAGATCGCCGCAGATCTGCTGCGCCATGCGGATGCGCACGTGCTCGACAATCTGTTCGGTGCGGCGCACATGCGGCGCGATCTCGGCGATGGCTTCGATGATCAGATGCAGGTTGCGGATCGAGACGCGCTCGGCGAGCAGAAGCTTCAGCACCGCCTGCAGGCCGGGATAGGAGATGTGCGAGGTGCAGATCTCGTCGGCGAGCTTGCGGTATTCCGGATCCTGCCTCTCGAGCAGCGCCTTCATGTCCTTGTAGGAGAGAAGCTGCGGCAGGTTGTTGCGGATGACCTCGGAGAGATGGGTGAGCAGCACCGACATGTTGTCGGCATAGGTGTAGTTCTCACGCTTCAGGTCCTCGGCGAAGGTCTCCAGCACCGAGAAGGCGCGCATGCCGAAAGCCGGCTCGCGGATCTCCTCGCCGGGCAGGTCCGGCACGTCGCGGGTGCCGAGCAGCACCATGATCTCGCCGACGCGCATCTGGTACTCGGCGACGACCGTGCCGTGGACCTTGATCTGGTAGCTCTTCGGCGGGATGGCGAAGTCGTCGGCGACGCGCACTTCCGGCACGACGAAGCCGTATTGCTGGGCGAACTTCTTGCGCATCTTGGCCATGCGGAAGACCAGCTCCTGATGTGACACAAGCAAGCGCGTCGACAGCTGCTTGCCGATCAGCAGCTCGATCTCGGCGGTGGCGAGCGAGGCCTTGACTGAGTTCTTCTCTTCCTCGGCCTTCTTGGCCTTCTCCTCGTCCCTCAGTGCTTCGGCGGCGGCCATGGCGCGGTTCTGGCGCATCGGAATGACGTAGCCGAGACCGGCCATGCCGCCAGCAAGCGCGAAGAACGGGAACAGCGGCAGGCCGGGCATGAGGCCGAGGATGACCAGCAGGAACGCCGCGACGTAGAGCGCGCGCGGATGGGCGCCGAGCTGGCCGAACACGGCCTGGTTGGCCGAGCCGCGGGTGCCGCCCTTGGAGACCAGCATGCCGGCGGCGAGCGAGACGATCAGCGCCGGGATCTGGGTGACGAGGCCGTCACCGACCGACAGTTTGATGAACACGTCGGCGGCTTCGCCCATACCCATGCCGTGGCGGATGTAGCCGATGGCGATGCCGCCGACGATGTTGATGGCGGTGATGATGAGGCCGGCGATGGCGTCGCCGCGCACGAATTTCGAGGCGCCGTCCATAGAGCCGAAGAAGGAGGATTCCTCTTCCAGCTCGCGGCGGCGCAGCTGCGCCGTCTTCTCGTCGATCATGCCGGCGGAGAGGTCGGCGTCGATCGACATCTGCTTGCCGGGGATGGCGTCGAGGGTGAAGCGGGCGCCAACCTCGGCGATACGGGTGGCGCCCTTGGTGATGACGATGAAATTCACCACGATCAGGATCAGGAAGACGATCAGGCCGATGACGAAGTCGCTCGACATCACCAGCTTCGAGAAGCCGGAGATGACATAGCCGGCCGCGTGCGTGCCCTCATTGCCGTGCGAGAGGATCATGCGCGTGGTGGCGATGTTGAGCGACAGCCTGAGCATGGTGGCGATCAGCAGCACGGTCGGGAAGGAGGAGAAGTCGAGCGGCCGCTGGATCCACAGCGCCACCATCAGGATCAGCACCGACAGCGCGATCGAGAAGGCAAGGCCGATGTCGATGAGGAAGGCCGGGATCGGCAAGAACAGCACCGCCAGGATGACGACGATGCCCAGCGCGAAGAAGACGTCGCGGCCGTTCTTGGCCACCAGGCCGGCCGGGATTGTTTCGCTGATCGCCATATCGTCCTCAAGTCTCCAGCGCGCCGAACGCGCGGCAGCCTTTCGAGCCTAACCAGCCAAGCTTGCGCGAGGGTGGGAGACTGGCTACTGCCGATGGGCGGCATCCTCAGCCGCGCGCAACCTTCAGAAGGGGACCGGCATGCTCGTGATTATCGGCACCATCCGCCTGCCGGCGCATAGGCTGGACGAGGCAAGGCCGGCCATGGAGAATATGGTTTCGGCGAGCCACGCCGAGCCGGGCTGCCTCGAATATTCATATGCGCAGGACATCCTCGACGCAGGGCTGATCCGCGTCACGGAAGTGTGGAACGACAGGGCCGCGCTCGAGGCGCATTTCCGCACGCCGCACATCGCCGACTGGCGCGCGAGCTGGGCGGCCCTCGGCATCGGCGACCGCAACCTCGTGCTCTACGAAGCCGGCGACGCCAGGCCGATCTGAAGCGGGCCCCCCTCATCGATATCATTCCGATCGAGCGGCGCCAAAATGGCGCCACAAGCAGGCGGCATTGCAATAGCCACGCATGCCGCCCGGCGTATCAGGCACGGCAGCTTTCCATTCCCTTCGGAAATCGGCCAACCGCTCCGATGACTGCCACAAACCACAGCCAAGTCTACGCCCGCCGCCTTCGCGCGGTGCTGACCCGATCGATCCCGCTGCTCGAGGCGCGCGGCATCGTCATCGTCGTGCTTGCGGGTGTCGTCGGGGTGATGTCGGGCGCGCTGGTCACCGGCATGAGCGAACTGGTGCAAGGCATGCACTGGATGCTGTACGGTGTGCAGCCGGGCGGCCGGCTGTCGGCGATGTTCTCGCTGGCAAGCCCGATGCAGGCGCTGATCCCGGCGATCGGCGGCATCCTGCTTGGGCTGACCGTGATCTGGCTCAGGAGGCGCAAGTTCCGCACTCCGGTCGATCCGATCGAGGCCAACGCGCTCTATGGCGGGCGTATGTCGCTCACCGACACGTTCATCATCGTCGGCCAGACGGTGCTGTCCAGCGGCTTCGGCGCCTCGGTCGGGCTGGAGGCCGGCTACACGCAGGTTGGCTCTGGTCTGGCGTCGCGGCTGGCGCGCGCCTTCAGGCTGCGCCGCAACGACGTGCGCATCCTCGTCGGCTGCGGCGCCGCCGGCGCCATCGCCGCCGCCTTCGACGCGCCGCTGACCGGCGCTTTCTACGGCTTCGAGCTGATCATCGGCATCTATTCGGTCGCCAATGTCGCGCCGGTGATGACGGCGGCCATCTGCGCCTCGCTGACCGCCGAGGTGTTCGGCGTCGTGCCTTTTCCGCTGGAACTGTCCGGCCTGCCGGCGCTGACCGCCAGCCAGTACATCCCGTTCCTGCTGCTCGGCCTGCTCGGGGGCGCCGCCTCGATCGCCATCATGCATCTGGTCAGCCTGATCGAGCACGGCTTTGCCCGGCTGTCGGTCGATGCGTCGCTGCGGCCCTTC
>NZ_RZSG01001499.1:0-467 GCF_003997725.1 Mesorhizobium sp. M4A.F.Ca.ET.050.02.1.1 | reverse complement strand
CAGCGAATTCGATATCGGTGACGGCGGTGGCGAGAACGAAAACACGAACCACAACACGAACGACGCCAAGAACGAAAACGAGAACGAAAACAAGGCCTCGAACGAGAACGAAAACAAGAGCGAAAACGAGAACCAGAACGAGAGCAAGTCCTCGAACGAGAACGAGAACAAGGCCTCGAACGAGAATGAGAACAAGAACTCGAACGAGTCCAAGAACGAGAACTCGAACGAGAACAAGAACGTCAACGAGACCAAGGTCGACGTCGACGTCGACGTTGGCGTCAAGCTCGAGGGCGAGCTCGGGAACTCGGATGACGACTTCGCCGACATCTATGCCAACGGCGACATGAAAATCGACACCATGATCAACAACAAGGACGGCAACGTCACTTATGATCCTGGCGACGACGTCACCTTCAAGGACATCCTGAACAATTCGATGACCGGCGCCGGAACCAACACCGCGT
>NZ_RZSG01001498.1:0-467 GCF_003997725.1 Mesorhizobium sp. M4A.F.Ca.ET.050.02.1.1 | reverse complement strand
CGGCTAGCCGGAGCAATTCCAGGAAGCGCCTTTCCACCCGGAATTGCGTCGAAACAAAGAGGTGGAGCGGCGTGATTTTCCGTGAAACGATGAACCGCTCCGGGAGAGGCCGGAATTCAAAGCAGCGCAAGGCGTGCCGCGGGATGGGACCCGGGAACGTTGTCGCCACGACCGGCGGCACACAGGATGGAGCGATCATGAAACTTGGCCGGCGGCTTTCCTGCCCGTGGACACGGGCGATGGCGCTCGCATTTTTGGCTGCCGTTTCGGGCTGCCAGTCGAAAGGCAGCGTCAGCGAGGCGCTCGACCCGGCCGCGGTCGCGTCGCCCGGCACGCCGGCCGACGGCGCCATTGCCGCCGCGCCGCAGGCGGTAACGGCGACGCAGTCGCTCGGCACGGGGCCGGCCAAGATCACCATGCTGTTGCCGCTGTCGGCCCCGGGAAGTGCCGGCGAAGACGGCAGGAAG
>NZ_RZSG01001497.1:0-468 GCF_003997725.1 Mesorhizobium sp. M4A.F.Ca.ET.050.02.1.1 | reverse complement strand
CGCTGCGGTCGCATGGCCTTCGCCCGACACGACGATGCGGGGCGCGGCTTGCGAATCGGCGGCGCCGGCCGCCGCCGGCAAGGCGATGGCGGCAGCAAGCGCCAGGGGCATGAGGGGCAAAAGACGTCTGGTCATGAAAATCTCCTCGGTCTGCGAACCAGTCGCATCTGGCAACTAGAGCGCGAATATGGGCTGATTTGGGCGATCGCTGCCAGCCCGCCCGGAAAGCCTTGTGCCGAGGAAGGAAAAACACTAAGCCAGCCGCGTGGGGCCTGTAGCTCAATGGTTAGAGCCGGCGGCTCATAACCGCTTGGTTGGGGGTTCGAGTCCCTCCGGGCCCACCATTGTTGTTACAAGGCATAGTTTTCCGCTCCGCGTCGCGTGCGGTGGACACTCACGCCGCGGCGGTCTTGCGGATCGACATGCCGCTCGATCAGCCCCTTTGTTTCCAGATCACGCAGCACCGGC
>NZ_RZSG01001496.1:0-470 GCF_003997725.1 Mesorhizobium sp. M4A.F.Ca.ET.050.02.1.1 | reverse complement strand
CCAGTGCGAAGACCAGATCGCCGTCGGCAGGCGTATGCGCCGGCCAGATGGCGCGCGCGAAGCCGTCATGCGCCGAAATCGCCAGTCGCTTGGCGCCGGCCTTGGTCAGAATGGCATCGGTGGCGATGACGGCAATGGTGGTGTTGCCGCCAGCATCCCCTTGGCCGCCGAACTGCTTGTCGCGGTATTTCAACAGGATCTTCCTTGCGTCGGCGGGCATCGGCGAAGGATAGCCGAGACCGCCGAACTCGTCGCCGATCTCGAAGGGTGCTGACCAGAAGTAGCGGGTCCTGCCCACCGTGACGGAGCCGGTTGGGTTGACGGCGGCGAGCGCGCCGATGGTGATTCCGCTTTCGAGCACGGTCGAAGCCGAGCCCAGCCCGCCCTTGAGCCCCGACGTCAATGCGCCGGTGCCGGCGCCGGTCGTGCCCAATGCAAAGTCGGCCTCTGCCGCTTGCGCGGCTTGGTAG
>NZ_RZSG01001495.1:0-471 GCF_003997725.1 Mesorhizobium sp. M4A.F.Ca.ET.050.02.1.1 | reverse complement strand
GGTAGGAGCAGTCCAGAGCATGATGCCGAAAAGTGTGATGCGGTTTTCGGACGACATCATGCTCTATCTCTTTGATTTAGAGGCGGATTCAGATTTCAGGTCGAACAGACCTGAAATCATCCGGCTCTAGGGGCGGCGAACAAAGCGAGGTTCCGAAATGGCTGACTGGTCCGCCGCCCAATATCTGAAGTTCGAGGACGAGCGTACGCGGCCCGCACGGGACCTGGTTGCGCAAGTGCCAGTCGATTTCCCGCGCCGCGTCGTCGACATCGGCTGCGGGCCGGGCAATTCGACCGAGCTTCTGGTCGAACGCTGGCCGGACGCCGAGGTCAGCGGCTTCGACACGTCGCCCGACATGATCGAGAAGGCGAGGGCGCGGCTGCCGAACGTGAGCTTCGGGCTCGCCGACGCTTCCGCCTGGCAGCCGGAGAAGCCGGTCGACGTCATCTTCGCCAATGCGGTGTTCCAATG
>NZ_RZSG01001494.1:0-472 GCF_003997725.1 Mesorhizobium sp. M4A.F.Ca.ET.050.02.1.1 | reverse complement strand
CTGCACACAAGTCCAGCTTTCCTGCATTCTCGTCGTCAGCTTGGCTGCCAGGCCGGAGAGACGACCATGCACGACCCCGCCGAGATCGACCTGCGCAGCCCGCGGATCGTCGCCGACAACGCCGCCAAGGGCCTTAGGCTGCGCGAAAAATTCGGCCGCGGCGGCACCGAGATCGGCGTGGCGCGGGCGACGGAGCTGAAGAACCGGCGGAAGCTCTCGCCGTCGACGATCAGGCGCATGGTCAGCTATTTCGCCCGCCACGAGGTCGACAAAAAGGGCAAGAACTACGGCAACGAGCAGAACCCGTCGGCGGGCTACATCGCCTGGCTACTGTGGGGCGGCGACGAGGGTCGCGCCTGGGCGCTCGAGATCAAGCCCCGGATCGGCAACGCGCCGGATATCTGAGAAGACATGCGGCGAGGCGGGCCCCGAACCCGCCCCGGGACCCGCCGGGGAGTGGCTGACACATGCC
>NZ_RZSG01001493.1:0-473 GCF_003997725.1 Mesorhizobium sp. M4A.F.Ca.ET.050.02.1.1 | reverse complement strand
ACCATGCCGCCCCAGTCGGCATCCGGCGGCTGCACGCCAAGGCCGAGGAAGGAGAGCGTCGACAGGAACAGCACCGCGTAGATGAAGCGCAGGCCGAGTTCCGAGACCAGCGGCGAAAGCGCATTGGGCAAGATCTCGCGGAAGATGATCCAACCACTGCCCTCGCCGCGCAGCTTGGCCGCTTCGACGTAGTCCATGACATTGATGTCGACGGCCACCGCGCGCGACAGGCGATACACGCGGGTCGAATCGAGGATGCCCATCACCAGGATCAGCGTCACCAGGTTGGACGGCAGCACCGAAAGCACGACGAGGCCCATGATCAGCGTCGGGATCGACATCAGGAGATCGACGAGGCGCGACAGCAGCGTGTCGAACCAGCCGCCGAACACTGCTGCCGAGAAACCGAGGATTGCGCCGAGCGAGAAGGACAGCGCGGTGGCCAGCACCGCGATGAACAGTGTGATGCGGGC
>NZ_RZSG01001492.1:0-474 GCF_003997725.1 Mesorhizobium sp. M4A.F.Ca.ET.050.02.1.1 | reverse complement strand
GCCGGCGCCACGGCGGCGACCGACTCACCCGGCTCGCGCTCGAAGGGCACGGCGGCGCGGGCCACCACCTTCACCCCGTCGGCATCGAGGGCATCGACATGGATGGTGTAGCTGCCGACCGGAATGTCGCGCGCCGCTTCGACCAGGAAATGGCCGTCAGGCGAGGTCTGGGCGTCGCCGAGCAGTATGTCGTTGGCATAGGCACGCACCTTGCGGCCGGGATCGGCCGTGCCGGCGACGAAGATCTTGTTGCCGTCGATCTCGACCGCCTCGACGACGATCTTGGGCTCGCCCGCCGGTGCCGCCGGCGGCGTTGCCGGCGCAGCGGGCGCTGGTGCTGGCGCGGCTTCAACCGCGGCCGGCGCGGCCGGAGCCGTAGCGGCGGGCGCTTCGGCCGCCGGAGCGGCCGCCTGGTCGCCAGTGGCGGGTGCCGCGGGCTTCGTCTCCGGTGCCGGGACGGTAAGCAGTTCGGAC
>NZ_RZSG01001491.1:0-477 GCF_003997725.1 Mesorhizobium sp. M4A.F.Ca.ET.050.02.1.1 | reverse complement strand
AGCCTGATGGTTTCAGTGAGATGGCGCGGGTCGGGTTTGCGGAAGGCAAACGTATCCTGGCCGGCGATCGCGGCGAAATACCGCGCCAGGCCGAGCGCGTCGATCAGCGCCACCGAGTTCGCCTCGTATTTGTTGGTGCAGACCGCGAGCAGGAAGTCGGCGTCCTTGAAGCGGTCGAGCGCTTCGACGACGCCGGGGTAGGGGCGCGACTTGCCGGGAATGTTGAGCGTGTAGTGGTCGAGGAACAGTCTTAGCAGCCGATCGTGCTCCTCCGCCGCCAGCGCCCGCTGCTGCGCTGCATGCGCCCGCTCGATCATCACCCGCCCGCCATGGCCGACGAAGCGCCTGAAACCTGCCTCGTCGACCGCCGCGAGTTCGCTGGCGGCGAGGCTGTGGTTCAGGCTGTCGAGCAGATCCGGCGCCGTGTCGACGAGCGTCCCGTCGAGGTCGAACACGATGATCGGTCTGGTCATGGGC
>NZ_RZSG01001490.1:0-477 GCF_003997725.1 Mesorhizobium sp. M4A.F.Ca.ET.050.02.1.1 | reverse complement strand
CCCCGGCCTGGGCCGAACTGCCCGCCTGCGATCCCGAGCCGCGCGCCCTTGGCCTTACCTCCCGCCATCTCGCCTATGTCATCTACACCTCCGGCTCAACCGGAACCCCAAAAGGCGTCATGGTCGAGCATCGCGGAGTGGTCAATCTGGGGCTGGCTCAGATCGGACTGTTTGGCGTTGGTTCAAACAGTCGAGTGGTGCAGTTCGCCTCCTTGGGTTTTGATGCCAGTGCCTGGGAAATGATTATGGCGCTTGGCTCCGGTGCCGCCTTGCATTTGCCTGCGGATGAGCTCCGCCAAGCGAGTGCCGAACTATCGGATTACCTGCGGAGCGAATCGATCACCCACGCGACATTGCCTCCGGCCTTGCTGCAGGCAAGCAGGAGTGCGGAATATTTGGCGTCGCAAGCTCTCATTCTTGCTGGAGAGCTGCCGAAGGCCGAACTCATCCGACGTTTACCTGCAGCCTCTGTTATCA
>NZ_RZSG01000148.1:0-10216 GCF_003997725.1 Mesorhizobium sp. M4A.F.Ca.ET.050.02.1.1 | reverse complement strand
GCCTTCAATAGCGGCACCGGCAACGTCGGCGCCTTCAACGGCAACGCCAACACATCGTCGACCAGCGGAAATCACAATGTCGGCGCCTTCAACGGCAACGGCAACACCGGCGAGTATGACGGCACCGGCAACGTCGGCGCCTTCAACGGCAACTTCAACGGCGGCTCCTTCAACGGCAACGGCAACGTTGGGGCCTTCAACGGCAATTTCAATGGCCGGGGAAACCGCTGATGGCCGCGGCGCGACCATCAGTTTGCGTCCGGCACGGCAACCGTCGGGTCGGGGCGAGGCTGTTAACGGGAAGCGGCCTCGCGCTCGGCATGCTGTGCGTCGCCAACGTCGTCGCTGTCGCCTCGATAGCGGACAGGATCGCCGACTTTCCCTTTGGCCGCGGCCATATCGGATTTGCCGATGGCCTGGCCAACAGCGATACCTCGAGCGGTAACGGCAAAGGCGGCAGCTTCAACGGCAACGGCAATTCCGGCAGCTTCAACGGCAACGGGAACGCCGGCAATTTCAACGGCAATGGCAACGCCGGCAGCTTCAATGGCAACGGCAATGGCGGCAGCTTCAACGGCAACGCCAATTGCGGCAATGGCTTCGGCAACGGATTTTCATCCGACGGCAATGGCAATGGGAAGGATGAGGGAGACCCACCTGCCTGGTGCCGCTTCCTGAGGGATCTGAATGGGCGGTTGGGGCTGCCGCCCGGCACAATCCCGGACTTCGACTGACCGGAGCCAGCCGCGCACGCGCTCGGGCGGCATGCACCGTCGATCGGATGACGGCGTCAGGTCCTGACTTCGACGATTGCCGTCAGGAAGCCGGCAAGGTCGTCGGTGACGAAATCGACATCGTCCTCATTGGCCGGGTCGCGTTCCCAGATCTCCGAAAAGGTCGGCTCGAAATTGCGTGGCACCACCAGTACCGTGGTCATGCCCAGCGATTTCGGCACCGAGAGATTGCGGGCCAGATCCTCGAACATCACCGCATTGTGACCGGTGACGGAATGCAGCTCGGCGAACCGTTCATAGGTCTGGCGCGCCGGCTTGGGGTTGAGCCCCGCCGCAACGATATCGAAAATGTCGTCGAAGTGGTCGAGGATGCCGAGCTGTCGCGCGGTGCGCTCGGCATGCCTGCGGTCGCCATTGGTGAAGATGAACTTGCGGCCGGGAAGCTGGCGGATCGCGGCCCCGAGCACTGGATCCGGCACCAGCCAGGAATAGTCGATGTCGTGCACCTTTTCGAGGAAGTCGTCCGGGTCGATGCCGTGACGCGTCATCAGGCCGTTCAGCGTCGTTCCATACTGCTGGTAGAGTTCCTTCTGCAGCTTGCGCGCCTCGTCGCGCGGCAACGTCAGGAGCTCGCCCACATAGGCAGTCATCTTCACGTCGATCTGCGCGAACAGGTTCGAATGGTGCGGATAGAGCGTGTTGTCGAGATCGAACACCCAGTCGGTGACGTGGGCGAAGCGGGCGGGGTCTGGCTGCGTCGTCATGCGCTCCTTATGGCACGAAACAAAATCTCTGGCTGGGATTTATCCACAACTTATGCGCGTCGCTTTCGATGAAATGGCGCGTCGTTTCAAATTTTAGCCATCGCCGAAAGGTCACCTTCAGCGCTTGCTGGCACAGAGGCGGTTCTGTGGGGAGTCAGCGATGAATCGCCTATTTCTGAAGTCCGCCGCCGTTGCTTGCGCTTCGGTAGCCGTCTCGCTTCTGTTGACGCTTATAATCGTCCCCGCATTGGGTCTCTCGGTCAACCGCGCCATATGGCTGACGTCGACGGTCTTCCCGCTGGTGCTTGCCTGGATCGCCAGCGCAACAACCTTCTGGCAGGGCGACAGATTGAAGAGCGCGCATCGCGATCTCGCCCGCGCGCATGCCCAGCTTGCCGCCGCGCACCGGCGCCTGTCGGAAAAGGCGAGCCGCGACGACATGACCGGCATGCTCAACCGCGAAAGCTTCTTTGCCGCACTCGACGGCTCCCGGCGCAAATCCGATCGCGGCGCGCTGCTCATCATCGACGCCGATCACTTCAAGATGATCAATGACAGCTACGGCCATCTGACCGGCGACGAAGCGCTGCTGCTGATCGCCAGCGCCATCGAGCGCGGCGTGCGCAGTGGCGACGTGCTCGGCCGGATCGGTGGCGAGGAATTCGCCGCCTTCCTGGTCGGCGCCACCGCGCAGGAGGCCAAGCGCGTCGCCGAGCGTATTCGCCGCGAGGTCGAGCTGATCCGCTTCCGTCCGGTCGACGAGCGCACCGTGCCGCTCACCGTCTCCATCGGCGGCACCATATGTGGCGAAGGCGTCAACGTCTCCGAGCTTATGCGCGCCGCCGACCAGCGGCTCTACGAGGCGAAGCATCGCGGCCGCAACCTGTCGATCCTCGATCGCGATGTCTCGGAAGCCGCCTGAGATCAATCGGAGCGCACGCTCGCACCGGCACGCGCCTGCGAGGAATTCCTAACCATGTTCGCATGCAACCACGACGTTTACCCGGTTGTGGCAAGGTATCGGCTAGGGTTGGCACGAAACTGGCCTGTCCTGGCCGGCGTGTGCCGTTCGGGGAACGTCATGCGTGGATCGAGGTCCCCATCGAAAGACGTATCATGAGCTTCTTCGTCAAGAGAATGTCGCGCCGCGCAATCGTGCAGGCGCTGATCGCGCTGCCGGCCCTGTCATTGTTCCGCAACCAGCCCGTCGTCGATCCGGACGAGATCGTCGAGGTCAATGGCTGGATCCTGAAGCGGAGCGATCTCGCGTGATCTTCGACAGCTACGAAGCCTTCCGTGCGGCGAATTTCGCCGCCAAGGCCTGCATCCTCGGCTCCGGCCCGGCGGGCACCACGATCGCCAGAAAGCTCGGCGCTGCAGGCATTCCTGTGGTCGTGCTGGAGGCCGGATCGCGCGAATTCAGCGACGAATCGCAGGATTTCTACCGCGGCACCACTGTGGGCGATCCCTATTTCGATCTCGACATCACGCGGCTGCGCTTCATGGGCGGCTCCTCCAATCACTGGGCCGGCTGGTGCCGGGTGCTCGACAGCCAGGATTTCGAGCCCAAGGCCTGGGCGCCGGACACCGGCTGGCCGATCAGCCGCGCCGACATCGAGCCCTATCTGGCGGAAGTCCACGACATCCTCGAGCTGCCCGACTTCCGACCGGATGTGCCAATCTCGGACGACATCCGTTGGGTGCAGCTGATCAAGAGCGGTGCAGTGCGCTTCGGCGAGAAGTTCGCTGACGAGCTGGACAAGAGCAAGAACATCGCCGTGGTGCTCAACACCTATGCCACCGAACTTGCAGGCGACGGCAGGCGGGTGAGCGGCGCCCGGCTGTGGTCGAACGGCCAGGACGCCGGCGTCTTCAGCGCCGACTACTTCATCGTGTGCACCGGCGGGCTGGAGAATTCGCGGCTGCTCCTGTGGTCGAACCAGCGCTCGAATGGCGGCGTGGTGCCGAACGCGGAAGCCCTCGGCCGCTACTGGATGGAGCATCCGACCTTCGAGGGCGGCAACGCCATCCTGGCGGACTATGGCGAGTTCGAGGTCGATGCCGTCAACGAGGCCTTCTTCTCGCCGACGCTCACCGCCATGGAGCGGCTGCAGATCCTGAATTTCGGCATCAGGCTCATCGAGTCGCCCTATCCCAGTGTCAAGCGATTGATCGCCGACCTCGCCTGCACGGCACCCGACATGGCCGAATGGATGTCCGCCAAGCTCAGCCAGCGCCTGCGTTGCGCCGCCCAGCTCTATGTCGCGTGGGAACAGGCGCCGCTGGCCTCGAACCGGATCGCGCTGTCGAAGACCGATGTCGACCACGCCGGCGTGCCGCGCATCGAACTGCACTGGAAGAAGTCCCCGCTGGAACGCCGCACAATTCTCGAAGGCCTCAGGCTGTTCGGCAAGACGCTGGCCGAGAAGAACCTTGGCCGGGTGCGCATCGCCGACTGGATCCTCAATGGCGGGGACTATCCGACGAATGAGGAGACGGCCGGCCACCACCATATGGGCGGCACGCGCATGGGCACCGATGTGACCAAGAGCGTGGTCGATGCCAATTCGAAGGTGCACGGCATGGACAATCTCTATGTCGGCGGCTCCTCGGTGTTCTGCACCTCGGGCGAATGCAATCCCACCACGACCATCACCGCGTTGGCCTGCCGGCTTGGCGATCATCTGAGCAAGATCATCGCCGTCTAGGCAATTCCAGGAAAAGTGCGTCGCGGTTTTCCGTCCGGGAGGAAATCAATCATTCGGAAGAAGCAGGCGGCGCCGGCAACCCGACAGGCCGCCGGCGCCGCCCTGGCGCGCCTTTGGGGGGAATTGTTCCGCCGCCGGGCTTAAAGCCCGTAGACGGCGATGCGCACCAGCACCGCTGCTGCCGCCAACGCGACCAGCAGAATGCCGAGGCCGATCGGCGAACCCCAGCCGTACCATTCCATCGCCAGCTTGGCGTATTTGAACTCCTCTTCGTGCGAGAGGGGAGTCCGCTGCTGAATCATGCTCATTTTCTGCTCCTTGTCGGCGACCGGGCCTTGCCTTGCGCAAGCTGTGGTCGCATATTGCTACTGTACGTCTTAATGTTAGACAATTTGATAGTTAGATGATCGAAATAAAATCGTCAAGCACGAATCGAACCGATATGACGGCCACCATCAGCCAGGCCATCATGCGCTGGCAGGATGCGACCCAGGCCTATGACGAAGCGGTTGGAGCGAGGCTCGGGCTGAATGCGGCGGAGCGCCAATGCCTCGGCCTGCTTTATGGCGGCCCGCAATCGGCGGGCGCGGTGGCGGTGGCGACCGGGCTGACGCCGGCCGCCGTCACCGCTCTGATCGACCGGCTCGAGGCGCGCGGCTTGCTGACGCGCACACGCAGCTTGGAAGACAGGCGCAAGGTGGTGATCGAGGCGACCGATCTGACCCGCGAGCTGTCGGCGCGCTATTATGGCGCGATCGCGCGGGACGGGGAAAGGCTGATCGCAAGCTTCAGCGACGCCGAACTGGCCGCCGTCCAGCGCTTTATCACCGCCGCGCTCGACCTGCAGCGCGAGCAGCTTGCCCGGCTGAAGGCCGAGGCGGCGGATGCCGGCTGATCCCGGCAGCTTGCTGACCCAAGTGGCAGCTTGCTGATGACAAGTGGCCGCAAATACTCGGAGCGGTCCAACCGCCTCATTGGCGACTGAACCGCTCCCTAGGTCGGCTGGGCGACGCCGACTTCAAAGCGCGACGCGCTGAAACGGATTCAGGCGCCGCGCTACAAGCACTTATCTTGATGCATGTCGCCCAAACCGCTGCGCGCTTTGGGCGACATGCACTAGACCGTCGCCGGGTCGAGCGCCGGCTTGCCCTTATGGCGGGCGACGATGCCGGCGAGATCGGCGCTACCGAAGGCATCGCGCAACACGTCGAAGGACGGCAGCACGAAATAGGCGCGCTGGAACTTGTCGATCTCGTAGCCGGTGCGCATCACCGTCTCGAGGTCGAACGGCACGTGGTGGGCGTCCTTGCCCTCGATGGCGAACTGCAATTCGGTGAACGACGACATCAGTCCGGCGCCGAAAGCCTTCACCGGCTGGCCGGGTTCCCGGATCAGCCCATATTCAGCGCTGTACCAGTAGAGGCGGGTGATCATCTCGTCGCCGCCAAGCGCGATCAAGTCCTCCGCCTTCTGGCCATACATCTGCATGAAGTCAGCGAAGACCGGCTGCGTCAGGATCGGCACATGGCCGAAGAAATCGTGGAACATGTCGGGCTCGACGATGTAGTCGAGCTCCTCCTTCGTCCGCAGCCAGTTGGTGACCGGGAAGCGGCGGTTGGCGAGATGGTCGAAGAAGGGCGCGGCCGGGATGAGGCCCGGCACGGCGACGATCTCCCAGCCGGTCAGCTTGCGCAGCTTCTCGCTGATCACGCCGAAATCCGGGATCCGGTCGAGTAGGCCGAGTGCCGCGACGCCGTCGAGATAGGAGCGGTGCGCGAGCTTCTGCGTCAGCTTGGTCTGGCGGTCGCACAGCGTGCGCCACACCGCCTGCTCGTCGGCGCTGTAGTCGTAGCCCTGCGCCACGGTGAAATCGGCACGGCAGACCGAATAGTCGCCGCGCAGCCCCTGCGCCGCGCAGTCGCGGGCGTAATCGGCAACGCTGATCGTCATGGCTGTTCTCCTCGCGAAATCATGACTGGGTCAATTATTTCCGAAGCTTAGCCCGAGACCGCGAGGCAATTCCGCTTTGATCATGGCCTGCTTGCGCAATTCGAGGTAAAAGACGCTATCGAAAGGCTGTTGGAGAGTGAAAATGCCTCAGTTTGACGATTTCGAGATCAAGATGCTCGATATCCTGCAGCGCGACGGACGCAAGCCCGTATCGGAGCTGGCGCAGGAGATCGGCCTGTCGACCACGCCGTGCGCGCGGCGTTTCGAGGCGCTTCAGAGCGCCGGCATCATCAAGGGTTTCGCCGCCGTCCTCAGCCGCCGCGCCGTGGGCCTGATGGTCGAGGTGTTCATCCAGGTGCGGCTCACCAGCCACAGCGACGGCTCGCCGGAAAGCTTCATCGCCGCCGTGCAGCGCATGGACGAGGTGTCCTCCTGCTGGACGATGACCGGCGACCATGATTTCCTGCTGCATGTGATGGTGCCCTCGGTCGACGACCTCAACGCCTTCGTCATGCACCGGCTGATGCGGCTCTCCGGCGTGCGCGACGTGCACACCCAGCTCGTGCTGCAGAACATCAAGGGACCAGGCCACGTGCCGCTCGCGCATCTCAGGCGGTAGCGGCCGGCGCGCCATTCCTGCGGAAAAGCTGCACCGAAACTGCTGAAGCAAGCCAACTCGCCATCCAGATCGACGGTTAGGACCAGCGGATCGCCACCGCAAAGGGTCCGCCATGAAAATCGTGCTGATCAACCCGCCGCACACCGCCATCGGCAGCCGCGTGCCGGACGACCATTTGCCGCCGCTCGGCCTTTTGGCGCTCGGCGGTCCGCTGCTCGACGCAGGCCATGAGGTGCGGCTCGTCGATGCCGAATTCGGGCCAATGCCGCTTCCGACGCTGGTTGACGACGCGCTGCGCGGCGATCCCGACTGCATCCTGATCGGCCATTCCGGTTCGACGTCGGCACATCCGACCGCGTTGCGGATCGCCAGGATGGTCAAGGTACGCTCGCCGCGGACGCTGGTGATCTATGGCGGTGTGTTTCCGACCTACCATTGGCACGACATACTGGCCGCGACCGATGCCTTCGATTTCATCGTGCGCGGCGAAGGCGAGGCGACCATCGTGTCGCTGGTCGAGGCGTTGGACCGGCGCCGGCCGCTCGCCGATGTGGCCGGCATCGCCTATCGCGACGACCTCGACCGTCCTTTCGCCACGCGCCCCGCAGGCACGATCGTCAATCTCGATGCTTATCGTGTCGGCTGGGAGCTGATCGATGTCAGACGCTACAGCTATTGGGGCGGCAAGCGCGCCGTGGTCATGCAATTCTCACGCGGCTGTCCGCATCTGTGCAACTACTGCGGCCAGCGCGGCTTCTGGACCCGCTGGCGCCATCGCGATCCCGTGAAATTCGCGCGCGAGATCGCCTGGCTGCACCGTGAGCATGGCGTCGAGCTGATCAATCTCGCCGACGAGAACCCGACGTCCTCGAAGAGAGCCTGGCGGGCCTTTCTCGAGGCCATGATCGCCGAGAGCGTGCCGGTGCTGATCGTCGGCTCGACCCGCGCCGACGACATCGTGCGCGACGCCGATATCCTGCATCTCTATCGCAAGGCCGGTGTCATCCGCTGGCTGCTCGGCATGGAGAACACCGACGAGGAGACGTTGTCATTGATCCGCAAGGGCGGCAGCACCGCGTCCGACCGCGAGGCGATCCGGCTGCTCAGGCGGCACGGCATCTTATCGATGGCGACGTGGGTGGCCGGATTCGAGGACGAGGGCTTTCACGATCTGTGGCGCGGCTTCCGCCAGCTCATCGCCTACGATCCGGACCAGATCCAGGCGCTCTATGTCACGCCGCACCGTTGGACGCCGTTCTTCCGCATCGCCCGGGATCGCAGGGTGATCCAGACCGATGTCCGGCTTTGGGACTACAAGCACCAGGTGCTGAAGATGACGCGGCTGCAGCCGTGGATGCTGTTCTTCAGCGTCAAGCTGATCGAGCTCGCCGTGCAGTCGCGGCCGAAGGCGCTGGCGCGCGTCCTGTTCCATCGCGATCCCGAGCAGCGCCATTCGATGCGGTGGTACACGAAGATGGGCCGCCGCGTCTGGTTTCGCGAAGTCTGGGGGTTCCTGGTCCGCGACCGCCGCGTGACGGACGGACCGAGCCTCGCCGAATTCTGGGGCGCGCCGCAGGACGCCGAGGAGGAATCGATGATTTTTCAGCGTCCGGCGCCAAGGCCGACGGCTTCGGCTATGGGATCGCTTGAGCAGAAAAAATTAGCCGGCTGATTATAGCGATTGGCCGTTTCTCGGAAACGGCGAACTTGCCGCGTCAGGGCACGATCAGGGTGCCGGCGCCGTGCTCGGTGAACAGCTCCAGCAGCACCGAATGCGGCGTCTTGCCGTTGAGGATGACGACGCCCTCGACGCCGCGCTCGATCGCCTCGATGCAGGTCTCGACCTTCGGGATCATGCCGCCCGACACGGTGCCATCCCTGATCAGCGCCTTGGCCTCTGAGACCGTCAGCTCGTCGATCAGCTTCTTGTTCCTGTCGAGCACGCCGGGCACGTCGGTAAGGAACAAGAGCCGCGAGGCCCTGCAAGCGCCGGCAATCGCCCCGGCGAAGGTGTCGGCATTGATGTTGTAGGTGTGGCCGTCGCGGCCGGGCGCCACCGGCGCCAGCACCGGGATCATTTCGGAGCGGGCGAGCAGGTCGAGCAGCGTGCGGTCGACCTCGACCGGCTCGCCGACGAAACCGAGATCGAGCACCCGCTCGATGTTGGAGTCCGGATCGATCATGGTCTTGCGCGCCTTTTCGGCGAACACCATGTTGCCGTCCTTGCCGCACAGCCCGATCGCCCATTCGCCTTCGGCATTGATCAGCGCCACGATCTCCTTGTTGATCGAGCCGGCCAGCACCATCTCGACGATCTCGACCGTCTTCTGGTCGGTGACGCGCAAGCCCCCCTCGAACTTGGATTCGATGCCCATCTTGTTGAGCATGGCGCCGATCTGCGGTCCACCGCCATGCACGACGATCGGATTGACGCCGGACTGTTTCAGCAATGCGATGTCGCGGGCGAACGCCTTGCCGAGCTCGCTGTCGCCCATGGCATGGCCGCCATATTTCACCACGACCGTCTTGTTCTCGTAGCGCTGCATGTAGGGCAGCGCGCGCGAAAGCAGCGCGGCCTGCATTTCGGCGGTGGCGGCGATATCCGTCATCGGTGCGTTCCCAAGTGGCAAGGATGGCGCGCGTCTTAGCGGGAATTGCCGCAGGCCGCAAACGGCTTTGCTGTCACAATCGTGAAATCGTGCTTCCGTTCTCTAGCCCGGCACCTTGAGCGGCGCCCGCCGCTCCAGCCAGCCCGAAATCTTCTCCATCTGCGCGGCGAAGGACAAAAGCGTCTCCTCGTCGCCCGGGCGCCCCGCCGCCTGGATGCCGAGCGGCAGGCCTGCCTCGGTGACATGGACCGGCAGCGCGATCGACGGCTGGCCGGTGACATTCTGGATCGCCGGCCAATGGGTGAACCACAGGCTCTTGTCCATCAGCTGCCCGAGGAACGACTTGGCCCTGAGCAGCCTGGTCAAATGCAGCTTGTCCAGCAGGTTCTCGATGAACTCGTCGGCGCCCTTCGGGTCCATGGCGCCGCAGGCCAGCGGCGGGTGTGCGATGATCGGCATCAGCACCGCATCGTACTGGGCTGTCTCGGCGATCAGCCGGCGCGACGTGGCATTGAGCCGCTGCAGGATCTCATAGAGTTCGCCGGCCGGGATGATATCGCCGAAGCGGCTCAAGACACGCGTGGCGCGCTCGATGTCGCCGGCAACGGAGCGGCCGACGCGCAGCGCCTCGGCGCGCATCGTGCCGGCCACCGCCGAGGTCACCGTCTTGCAGAAGTCGGCCATGAAATCGCGCCCGATATAGGGCAGGTCGATCTCGTCGACCGTATGACCGCCCTCGCGCGCCAACGCGATAGCCGTGTCCAGCGCTTGCAGCGTCTCGGCCGAAATCGGCAGGCCGAGCGGCGACTTGCGGTAGACGGCGAGCCTGAGC
>NZ_RZSG01001489.1:0-477 GCF_003997725.1 Mesorhizobium sp. M4A.F.Ca.ET.050.02.1.1 | reverse complement strand
AGCAGGCGGCGCTGCCGAATGGCGAACTGCTGGCGATCTCGGGCGCTTCCGGCGCCCACCTCGCTACCGCCGCCGAAAAAGCCGCGTTCGACGCCAATGCGGCCATCGCGGCACGCGCCTTCTCGACGTTGACCGGCCATATGAAGGAGGCGCAGTTCCCCTTCGCCGTGGCGCTGGCGGCACTCGCCGTCGAGCGTAAGGCCGGCTATCCCGCTTTCGATGCCGCGACCGAGAAGCCGTTTGCCGGCATTCCCACGACCGTGCTTGCAACGGCGATCGGCTATCACCAATTCGAGGGCATGGGGCTGATCAAGGCGGCCTAAGTGACCACCAGGGACAAAGCATGGCCAATCTGAATGACCACATGGGCAGGCCGATCGTCGCCGTCACCGGCATCGGCGTGGTGACGTCGTTGGGCGTCGGCAAGGCCGACAATTGGGCGGCGCTGACCTCCGGCAAGTCCGGCATCCACCCGAT
>NZ_RZSG01001488.1:0-478 GCF_003997725.1 Mesorhizobium sp. M4A.F.Ca.ET.050.02.1.1 | reverse complement strand
GCCGAGGAATCCGACGGCGAAAAGCCGCTGGCGCCTTCTCACTACTATACCCGCATGACGCAGCGCCTGATTGCCGCCGTTTCGGCGCCGACGGCAGAGGGAGTGCTCTACGAGCTCGACCTTCGCCTGCGCCCCTCCGGCAACAAGGGGCCGGTCGCCACTCATGTCGATGCTTTCAAGAAGTACCAGCGCCACGATGCCTGGACCTGGGAGCACATGGCGCTGGCGAGGGCCCGCACCATCGGCGGCGACGCGGCACTGTGCGCCGAGGTGGAAACAGAGGTGGCCGCGATCTTGGCCCTGCCGCGCGATGCCGCCAAGGTGATGGCCGATGCATCCGAGATGCGCGCCATGATCGAGAAGGAAAAGCCGCCGCGCGATCCCTGGGACATCAAGCTGATCCCCGGCGGCCTGATCGACCTCGAGTTCATCGCTCAGGTTGCGGTGCTCACCGGCCATGTCGCGGCCGGCCGCAGGG
>NZ_RZSG01001487.1:0-482 GCF_003997725.1 Mesorhizobium sp. M4A.F.Ca.ET.050.02.1.1 | reverse complement strand
GATGAAGCGGCGGCCGTCCTTGGTCCAGAAATAGATGCCTTCGGCGCGATCGACGAGCGGCCGGCGCAGGCTGGACAGATAGAACAGATGCGACCGCGGCCGCGCTTCGGCGTCAGGGGCAGGCTGGACTTGCGGTTTCGGCATGTCAGGACTTTCCGAGATAGCGATCGAGAACATTTTTCGTCACGCGCTCGACCATCGCGTCCTGCCTTAGCAGGCCGGCGACCCATTCGCAGCTTCCGGCATGGAACACCTCGCCCTTGCCGCGCGGGAAATTGACGATCATGCCATTGCCGCGCTTGACCTTGTCGAGATTGGCGTCGCTCGCCTCGCCGAACAGAGTCTCGGCGGTGAAGCGGCCGTCCTCGTCGGTCAGGAACTGATCCTCGATCGGGATGTCGGCGCTTTCCTCGACCTGGCTCGCCATGCCGACTGCCAGCACCTGCAGGCCGTCCGGCGCGCCGCTCTCCGCGGGTGGGTAG
>NZ_RZSG01001486.1:0-482 GCF_003997725.1 Mesorhizobium sp. M4A.F.Ca.ET.050.02.1.1 | reverse complement strand
GTGGTCGGGCACTGAAGTCAAGCTCAATGGCGAAGACCTTCTGATCATGAAGGAATCCGACATCATGGGCATCATCGGCTGAATTTCGGCCTGTCCATCAACTGAGTTTTCGGGCTCTTCCCGAGCCCCTGTCAGGAGCTAACCATGGCTGCAAAAGACGTAAAATTCTCCCGCGACGCCCGTGAGCGCATGCTGCGCGGTGTCAACATCCTCGCCGACGCGGTGAAGGTCACCCTCGGTCCCAAGGGCCGCAATGTCGTCATCGACAAGTCGTTCGGCGCCCCGCGCATCACCAAGGACGGCGTCACCGTCGCCAAGGAGATCGAGCTTGAGGACAAGTTCGAGAACATGGGCGCGCAGATGTTGCGCGAGGTCGCTTCGAAGACCAACGACATCGCCGGCGACGGCACCACGACCGCGACCGTTCTGGCGCAGTCGATCGTCCAGGAAGGCAACAAGGCGGTTGCCGCCGGCATGAACCC
>NZ_RZSG01001485.1:0-484 GCF_003997725.1 Mesorhizobium sp. M4A.F.Ca.ET.050.02.1.1 | reverse complement strand
ATTGCAATCAATTGCCGCTCCGCCGGGCGAAGGTCGATGAAGTCGCGGTCGAGCGCCAGGTCGAGATCGATCAGTGCCGCGATCTCCTTCGCGCGCTTGCGGATCGACCTGTTCGAGACGAGAAAACGCCCGCCCGGGCTGCAAAGCTCGTCGAGCACAAGATTCTCGGCGACCGTCAGCCCGGGAGCACCCGCCTGGTCGGTTGCCTGATGCACCGTCGCGATGCCGGCGGCCTTGGCGGCGCTGGGCGAGGCGAAGGCAACGGCCCTGCCGTCCAGCATGATCGTGCCCGCATCGGGCGTGTACGAACCCGACAGAATCTTCACCAAGGTCGATTTGCCGGCGCCGTTGGCGCCCATCAGCGCCACGACCTCGCCGGCGCCGACCTTGACGTCGCCCCCGGCGAGGTCGGCGCCAGCGAGCGCGCGTGTCGGCCCGAAGGACTTTTCGATGCCGGTAACGGAGACGGCGATGGCTGAGGCGG
>NZ_RZSG01001484.1:0-487 GCF_003997725.1 Mesorhizobium sp. M4A.F.Ca.ET.050.02.1.1 | reverse complement strand
TCGCTGATCAGGCCGCGCCGCTCGAGCTGGTCGGCGATGTCCTGGACGCCGGTGTTCGGCTTGACCAGGAAGGTGTCGCCGTTGGCCGACGGGCCGGGCTCGGTGAACGCCTGCTTGCCGAAATATAGCGCGGCGCCGGCCGCCAGGATCATCAGCATCACCAGCGAGATAACGAAATTCATGAACACGACGACCTGGCTGCGCGAGGCGCGCGAGCGTCTCGGCGGCGGCGTACCGGCCTCGGGACGCAGCGCCTCGGCCGCCGTCTTCGGGACGATCGGACCAGACGCGGCCTGCTGCTTTCCGAATTCTCCGCTGCCGCCCGGATTTGTGTTCATAGCGCCCTACCATCTGATCTCTTGGAGAGGCGAGCGTCCCAGCGGACGCGCGAACCACGCTCCAACATTTCAACCCTGCGCCTCGTGCCTTGCGAAAACCGGCTCCGACTTTCGGTCCGACGCGCGAATCCCCAAGGGCAGAGTAGGGG
>NZ_RZSG01001483.1:0-488 GCF_003997725.1 Mesorhizobium sp. M4A.F.Ca.ET.050.02.1.1 | reverse complement strand
AAGCAGTCCGGCCAGATCTACATGCCGCGCGTCAACCTGCTGCTGGCGCTGGTGGTGATGCTGCTGGTGGTCGGCTTCGGCGAATCCAGCAGGCTGGCCTCGGCCTACGGCATCTCGGTGACCGGCAATATGCTGGTGACGACGGTATTGCTCTATGTCGTCATGTCGCGCATCTGGAAATGGCCGTCCTGGCTGGCGATCAGCCTGACGGCGCTGTTCGCCTTCATCGACGTCGGTTTCTTCGCCTCCAACATCGTCAAGGTATTTGAGGGTGGCTGGGCGTCGCTGGCGGTGGCCTTCGCGATCATCATGGCCATGTGGACCTGGGTGCGGGGCAGCCGCTACCTGTTCGACAAGACCCGTCGCAACGAGATCCCACTCGATTTCCTCGCCGGCAACCTGCTGAAGAAGAAGCCGCAGCTGGTGTCGGGCACGGCCGTGTTCCTGACCAGCGATCCCTTGAGCGCGCCGACCGCGTTGATGCACAG
>NZ_RZSG01001482.1:0-489 GCF_003997725.1 Mesorhizobium sp. M4A.F.Ca.ET.050.02.1.1 | reverse complement strand
ATCCTGGCAACGGTCAGCGACCGCTTGCCTTCCGCCGTGTTTCCCGACGGCGACGCCCGCACCCGCATCATCGCCAATTTCGGCGTCGGCTTCAGCCATATCGATGTCGCGGCGGCCCGCGACCGCGACATCGTGGTGACCAACACGCCTGGCGTGCTGACCGATTGCACCGCCGACCTCGCGCTTAGCCTGATGTTGGCTGTCGCGCGCCGGACCGGTGAAGGCGAACGGCAGCTGCGGGCCGGAGAGTGGCGCGGCTGGTCACCGACCCACATGGCCGGCGCGAAGGTGTCGGGCAAGACCTTGGGTATTGTCGGCATGGGGCGCATCGGCAAGGCGACGGCCAGGCGCGCGCATTTCGGCTTCGGCATGAAGATCGTGTTCTTCAATCGCTCGCCGGTCGATGATGAGGAGACGCGCGCCATGAGCGCGGTGCAGATGCAGACTCTGGAAGGTGTGCTCGCGGCATCCGATTTCGTGTCCCTGCAC
>NZ_RZSG01001481.1:0-490 GCF_003997725.1 Mesorhizobium sp. M4A.F.Ca.ET.050.02.1.1 | reverse complement strand
GCCGCATCATACACTCGACGCGGTTGCGGCCGTGCACGATCAGCTTGCCGATCAGGCTGTCGTAATAGGGCGGGATCTTGTAGCCGGAATAGACGCCGGAATCGACGCGGATGCCCAGCCCGCCCGGCGTGTGGAAATGGGTGATCGTGCCCGGCGAGGGGGTGAAGGTGCGCGGGTCCTCGGCATTGATGCGGCATTCGATGGCGTGGCCGTTGAACTTGATGTCCTCCTGCCTGACCGAAAGGCCGCCGCCGGAGGCGACACGGATCTGCTCGTGCACCAGGTCGATGCCGGTGATCGCTTCCGTCACCGGGTGCTCGACCTGCAGGCGGGTGTTCATCTCGATGAAATAGAACTCGCCGTCCTCGTAGAGGAATTCGATGGTGCCCGCGCCGGAATAGCCGAGATCGGCGACGGCCTTGGCGCAGATGCCGCCGATGCGCGCGCGTTCCTCGGCATTGAGCGCGGGCGAATTCGCCTCTTCCCAGAC
>NZ_RZSG01001480.1:0-496 GCF_003997725.1 Mesorhizobium sp. M4A.F.Ca.ET.050.02.1.1 | reverse complement strand
CGTCAAGCACGGCTTCACTCATGCCGCGCCCCCGAGATAGGCCTCGATGACGCGTTGGTCGCGCGCCACCTCGTCGGCGGTGCCCTCGCACAAGAGCTCGCCGCTCGCCATCACCAGCACGCGGTGGCAAAGCCGCGTCACCATGTCGATGTTGTGCTCGATCAACAGGAAGGTGATGCCGCTCTCGTTGATGTCGCGGATGCGGTCGATGATGACCTCGAGCAGGGTGGCGTTGACGCCGGCCGCCGGCTCGTCGAGCAGGATGATCGCCGGGTCGGCCATCATCACGCGGGCGAGTTCGAGCAGCTTGCGCTGGCCGCCGGAAAGCACGCGTGCCGGCTCGTGCGCCAGCCGGGTCAGCGAGACGAGTTCCAGCAACTCGGCGGCTTTCCTCGCGGCGGCTCTCTCCTCGGCGGCGACCCGCCACGGCGTGAGGAAATTGGCAAGCAGCCGCTCGCCGGTCTGCCCTTGCGCGGCAAGCATGACGTTCTCGATC
>NZ_RZSG01000147.1:0-10234 GCF_003997725.1 Mesorhizobium sp. M4A.F.Ca.ET.050.02.1.1 | reverse complement strand
ATCTGGAAGTCACCCATTGGTGGACGTCCGGCGGCGAAGCGGCGGCTGTTGCCGAGCTGGCCAAGGCCTTCGACGCAACGGGCAATC
This sequence comes from Mesorhizobium sp. M4A.F.Ca.ET.050.02.1.1, assembly GCF_003997725.1. Taxonomy (NCBI): domain Bacteria; kingdom Pseudomonadati; phylum Pseudomonadota; class Alphaproteobacteria; order Hyphomicrobiales; family Phyllobacteriaceae; genus Mesorhizobium; species Mesorhizobium sp. M4A.F.Ca.ET.050.02.1.1. The sequence goes on along the minus strand of NZ_RZSG01000147.1, from coordinate 10,147 downwards.
ACTGGGTCGACGGCGCCATCGCCGGTTCCGGCGGCACGGCGCGGCCGATCATGATCAGCCGCATCACCGGCGGCGACCCGATGGGCGCCACCCAGTTCAACCACGGCAGGCAGGCGGAAGAGCTGGTGCAGGCCGGCCTGATGCGCGACCTCACCGATATCGCCACCAAGGGCAAATGGACGGAAGTCGTGCGGCCGAAGAGCTTGCTCGACAGCTGCACCATCGACGGCAAGATCTATTGCGTGCCGGTCAACATCCATTCCTGGCAATGGCTGTGGCTGTCCAACGCGGCCTTCGAAAAGGCCGGCGTGCCGGTGCCGAAGAACTGGAATGAATATGTGGCGGCCGCCCCTGCGCTGGAGAAGGCAGGCATCATCCCGCTCGCCGTCGGTGGGCAGCCCTGGCAGGCCTCCGGCGCCTTCGACGTGCTGCTCGCGGCTGTCGGCGGCACCGATACCTTCCTCAAGGTCTACAAGGACAAGGACGCGAAATTCGCCGCCGGGCCCGAGGTCGCCAAGGTATTCAAGGCCGCGGACGATGCCCGCAAGATGGCGAAGAACACCAATGTGCAGGACTGGAACCAGGCAACCAATCTCGTCATCACCGGCAAGGCCGGTGGCCAGATCATGGGCGACTGGGCACAGGGCGAATTCCAGGTCGCCGGCCAGACCGCCGGCAAGGACTATACCTGCCTTCCAGGCCTTGGGCTGAACGAGGTGATTGCCACCGGCGGCGATGCCTTCTACTTCCCGCTGCTGAAGGACGCCGACAAGTCCAAGGCGCAGGAAGTGCTGGCCGAAACGCTGCTCGATCCCAAGACGCAGGTTGCCTTCAACCTGAAGAAGGGCTCGCTGCCGGTGCGCGGCGACGTCGACCTGCAAGCGGCGAATGACTGCATGAAGAAGGGCCTCGACATCCTGGCCAAGGGCAGCGTCATGCCCTGGACCGACCAGTTGATGTCGCAGGACAGCCAGAAGCAGAAGGAGGATCTCTTCTCCGAATTCTTCGCCAAGCCGGACTTGACCGTAGAAGACGCGCAGAAGCGTTTCGCCGACATCATCGCTTCGGCGGACTGATTGCTTTTGCCGACTGATTACGGCGCCCCCGCCAGCTCCTGGCCCCAGCCTATCCGGGGTCAGGAGCGTGATGTCGTCATTGCCCCAGCCCGGCTGTCGAGATGAGCAAGAGCGAACGCCCCAACCAGCTTTTCCGCAACCTCAATGCGAAGGTCGCCTCGATCCCGATGATCCTCACCGCGCTGGTGGTTTTCGTCGGCGGCACCGCATGGACGGTGCTCTATTCCTTCACCAACTCGAAACTGCTGCCGCGGCTAAACTTCGTCGGCCTCGACCAGTATTACCGGTTGTGGGCGACGCCGCGCTGGCTGATCTCGATCGAGAACCTCTTGATCTATGGCGTCATTTCGCTGGTGTTCTCGCTGGCGATCGGCTTCATCCTCGCCGCGTTGCTCGACCAGAAAATCCGCTTCGAAGACACATTCCGCACGATCTTCCTCTATCCCTTCGCGCTCTCGTTCATCGTCACCGGCCTGGTATGGCAGTGGCTGCTCAATCCGGACTTCGGCATTCAGGGCGTGGTGCGAAGCCTCGGCTGGACAAGCTTCAGCTTCGATCCGCTCTACAATTCCAGCATCGTCATCTACGGCATATCGATCGCGGCGCTATGGCAAGGCACCGGGCTCGTCATGTGCCTGATGCTCGCCGGCCTGCGCGGCATCGATGAGGATATCTGGAAGGCAGCGCGGGTGGACGGGATTCCGATGTGGAAGACCTATCTGTTCATCGTCATTCCGATGATGCGGCCGGTCTTCATCACCACGCTGGTCATCATCGCCGCCGGCATCGTCAAGGTCTATGACCTGGTGGTGGCCCAGACCAGCGGCGGGCCCGGCATCGCCTCCGAGGTGCCGGCAAAATACGTCTACGACTACATGTTCTTCGCCCAGAACCTCGGCCAGGGCTTTGCCGCATCGACCATGATGCTGTTGTCGGTGGTGATCGTCATCGTGCCGTGGGCCTATCTCGAATTCGGAGGCAAGAAGCGTGTCTGAGCTTGCCATCCCCCTGCCCAGCACCGCCGATGCTCTCAGGCGCGAAGCCACGGAACCGAGCGGGCCGAAGCCGCGGCACGTGTTCTCGCGCCGCAACATCTTTCTCTATGGCACGCTGATCGTGGTGGCGGTCTACTACCTCCTGCCGCTTTATGTGATGGTCGTCACCTCGCTCAAGGGCATGCCGGAGATCCGCCTCGGCAACATCTTCTCGCCGCCGCTGGAGATCACCTTCGAGCCTTGGGTCAAGGCGTGGTCGCAGGCCTGCACCGGCCTCAATTGCGACGGGCTCTCGCGCGGCTTCTGGAATTCGGTGCGTATCACCGTCCCCTCGGTGATCCTGTCGATCGCGATCGCCTCGGTAAACGGCTACGCGCTCGCCAACTGGCGCTTCAAGGGTGCCGACACGTTTTTCGTCATCCTCATCGTCGGCGCCTTCATCCCCTATCAGGTGATGATCTACCCGATCGTCATCATCCTGCGCGAGATCGGCCTCTATGGCAGCCTGAGCGGCCTGGTGATCGTGCATTCGATCTTCGGCATGCCGATCCTGACGCTTCTGTTCCGCAACTATTTCTCCTCGATGCCGGAAGAGCTGTTCAGGGCGGCGCGCGTCGACGGCGCCGGCTTCTGGGGTATCTATCTGCGCATCATGCTGCCGATGTCGCTGCCGATCTTCGTCGTCGCCGTCATCCTGCAGGTCACCGGCATCTGGAACGACTTCCTGTTCGGCGTCGTCTACACGCGGCCGGACACTTATCCGATGACGGTGCAGCTCAACAATATCGTCAATTCGGTGCAGGGCGTGAAGGAGTACAACGTCAACATGGCCGCCACCATCCTGACCGGCCTCGTGCCGCTCATCGTCTACTTCATTTCCGGCAAGCTTTTCGTGCGCGGCATCGCCGCCGGCGCGGTGAAAGGATGATGATGGACATCGCCAATCCTAGCGTGTCGATCCAGGACCTGTCGCTGAATTTCGGGTCGGTGTCAGTGCTGGAGACTCTCAACCTCGACGTCGCCGAGGGAGAGTTCATCGTGCTGCTCGGGCCGTCGGGCTGCGGCAAGTCCACCCTGCTCAACTGCATCGCCGGCCTGCTCGACATCTCGGACGGTCGCATCTTCATCAAGGGCAAGAACGTCACCTGGGAAGAGCCCAAGGACCGTGGCATCGGCATGGTGTTCCAGTCCTACGCGCTCTATCCGCAGATGACGGTGGAGAAGAACCTCTCGTTCGGACTGCGCGTTGCCGGCGTACCGAAGGAAGAGATCGCCAAACGCATCGCGCGGGCGGCGGAGATCCTGCAGATCGAGCCGCTGTTGCAGCGCAAGCCTTCGGCGCTCTCCGGCGGCCAGCGCCAGCGCGTGGCGATCGGACGGGCGCTGGTGCGCGATGTCGATGTCTTCCTGTTCGACGAGCCGCTTTCCAATCTCGACGCCAAACTGCGCTCGGAACTGCGCGTCGAGATCAAGCTCCTGCACCGCAAGCTCGAGAACACGATGATCTACGTCACCCACGACCAGATCGAGGCGATGACGCTCGCCGACCGCATCGCCGTCATGAGGGGCGGGGTCATCCAGCAGCTCGATGCGCCACAGACGATCTACAACCGGCCAGTCAACCGCTTCGTTGCCGGCTTCCTCGGTTCGCCGGCGATGAACTTCATCGACGGCAGTCTGGAGAAGGACAACGGCAACTGGCATTTCGCCGTCGAGGATGTGCGCATTCCGCTTGGCACCTATGCCTTCGAGAAGGAGCCGGCGCCGGGACCGGCCGTGTTCGGCATCCGGCCCGAGCATGTAGCCTTCAACAGCGGCGCGGGCTGGCCGTTTTCGGCGACGGCGAATGTCGAGGTGGTGGAGCCGATGGGTTCCGACACGCTGGTCTGGCTTAAGCTCGGCGGGCAGAATTTCACCGTCAGGGTGACATCGGAGCGCACGCCAAGCAACGCGGATTCGGTCAGTATCGGTTTCGATCCGATGCGCGCCTCGCTCTTCGACGCCCAATCCGGCAACCGCCTTTAGATACATCCCAACAGATCCATCCCCCAAGTAAAAACGGAATAGAGACGATGAACTGGTCATTCCAACTTTATAGCGCCCGCAATTTCCAGCCGTGGGACGGCGTACTGCAGACGCTCGGCAAGCTCGGTTACAGCCAGGTCGAAGGATTCGGCGGCGTCTATGATGATCCCAAGGCCTTCCGCGCCGAGCTCGACAAGAACCGGCTGGCCATGCCCACGGGGCATTTCTCGATCGACGCGCTGGAGAAGGACTTCGACGGCGTGCGCAAAATCGCCGATGCGCTCGGCGTCACGCTTTTGATCTGCCCCTATCTGGTCATCGAGCAGAGGCCGGCCGATGCCGCCGGCTGGCGCGGTTTCGGCGAACGGCTGGCCAAGGTGGGCGAGACGGCAAAGAAGGCCGGCTATGGCTTTGCCTGGCACAATCATGATTTCGAGTTCAAGAAGCTTGCCGACGGCTCGGTGCCACAGGACCACATGTTTGCCGTCGCGCCCGACATCGGCTGGGAGATGGACGTCGCGTGGGTGGTGCGTGGCGGCGAGGATCCGCTGCCCTGGATCGAGAAGCACGGCAAGCGCATCAGCGCCGTCCATGTCAAGGACATCGCCAAGCCGGGCGAAGGCCTTGACGAAGACGGCTGGTCGGATGTCGGCCATGGCACGATCGACTGGGCCGGCCTGATCAAGACGTTGCGGGCCAAGAGCGCCGCCAGGTACTTTGTCATGGAGCAGGACAACCCCAACGACATCGAGCGCTTCGCCCGCCGCTCCATTGCATCCGTCAAGGCTTACTAGGAACAATCGACATGGCAAAGAAACTGGGTATCGGCGTTATCGGCTGCGGCAACATCTCGAAAGCGTATTTCTCGCTGGCGCCGCTGTTCCGCGGCATCGAGATGCGCGCCTGCGCCGACATCAACATGGACGCTGCGAAGGCGCGGGCGAAGGAGTTCAAGCTGCGCGCCGAGACGGTCGAGGGGCTGCTCAAGGCGGACGATATCGACATTATCGTCAACCTGACGATTCCCGCGGTGCACTACGAGGTATCGAAAGAGGTGCTCGACGCAGGCAAGCATGTCTATTCGGAAAAGCCGTTCGTGCTGTCGATCAAGGAGGGGCTCGACCTGAAAGGCCGAGCCGAGAAGAAGGGACTGCGCATCGGCTCGGCGCCGGACACCTTCCTTGGCGGCGCGCATCAGCTGGTGCGCAACCTGATCGACACCGGCGCGCTCGGCAAGATCACCAGCGGCACCTGCCATGTGATGGGTCATGGCATGGAGCACTGGCATCCCAATCCGGACTTCTTTTTCCAGCCCGGCGCCGGCCCGGTTCTCGACATCGGGCCATATTACATCACCAATCTGATCCAGTTGGTCGGGCCGGTGAAGCAGGTCGCGGCCTTCGCCTCGACGCCGGCCAAGGAACGGACGATTTCGTCCAAACCGCGCGCGGGCGAGAAAATCCCGGTCAACACGCCGACCACCATCCACGGCTTGCTGGAATTCGAGAACGGTGCGGTGGTGACGCTCAACACCAGTTGGGATGTCTGGAGCCATGGTCATGCGCCGATGGAGCTCTATGGCGAGGCCGGATCAGTGTATGTGCCGGATCCCAATTTCTTCGGTGGCGACGTGCGTTTCACCGAGGCGGCGAAACCGGTCAAGAAGCTGCCGAAATGGAAGCATCCGTTCGGCGTCCCGAACGAAATGCATTCGCAAGGAATGATGGCCAACTACCGCACCGCCGGCCTCGCCGACATGGCGCTGGCGATCGCCGAGGGACGGCCGCATCGCTGTTCGATGGAGCTGGCGCTGCACGCCGTCGATGTGATGACCGGCCTGTTGCGCTCGGGCGAAACGGGCAAGTTCGTTGCCATGCAGACGACCTGCGAGCGGCCAGCCGCACTTGGCGTCAAGGAAGCAAAGGACCTGCTGGTCAAGAAGAAGTAGATCGCTGCGATTATCGATAATTTTTACCAGCCCTCTCCCGCTTCCCTTGGGGAGAGGGTAAAGGGTGGGCCGCAGGGCATGGTCATCGCGTTGCGGTGAACCATGCCCAATCCGTTCAGATGCGAGGATTTCCCATGCCCTACGTCGCCGCCGAAAACCGTTACGAGAAAATGCTCTACAACCGCTGTGGGCGGTCCGGCCTGAAGCTGCCCGCGATCTCGCTCGGGCTGTGGCACAATTTCGGCAACGACACGCCGCACAAGACCAAGCAGGCGATCGTGCGCCGGGCCTTCGATCTCGGCATCACGCATTTCGATCTCGCCAACAACTATGGTCCGCCGCCCGGCTCGGCGGAGACTGCCTTCGGTGAAATCCTGCGCACCGATTTCGCCGCCTATCGCGACGAGCTGATCATCTCGACCAAGGCCGGCTACGAGATGTGGCCGGGGCCATATGGCGAGTGGGGCGGGCGCAAATATGTGCTTGCCAGCCTCGACCAGAGCCTGAAGCGGATGGGCCTCGACTATGTCGACATCTTCTATTCGCACCGTTTCGACCCCGATACGCCGCTGGAAGAGACGATGGGCGCGCTCGACCATGCGGTGCGCTCGGGCAAGGCGCTCTATGCGGGCATCTCGTCCTACAACTCGCAACGCACGCGTGAGGCGGCCGACATATTGAAGCAGCTCGGCACGCCCTGCGTCATCCACCAGCCGAGCTATTCGATGCTCAACCGCTGGGTCGAGGAGGACGGGCTGCTCGACACGCTGGAAGGGCTCGGCGTCGGCTCGATCGTGTTCTCGCCGCTGGCGCAAGGCATGCTGACCGACAAGTATCTGGGCGGCATCCCGGAGGGCAGCCGCGCATCCCAGGGCAAGTCGCTCAGGCCCGCCTTCATCAACGACAAGACGATCACCAACATCAAGGCGCTGAACGCCATTGCCGGGCGTCGCGGCCAGACGCTGGCGCAGATGGCGCTGGCCTGGGTGTTGCGCAGGGGCCGGGTTACCTCGGCGCTGATCGGCGCCAGCCGGCCGGAACAGGTCGAGGATTGCGTCGGCGCGCTGAAGGCGCTCGACTTCAGCGATGCGGAACTGGCCGAGATCGACAGCTACGCGCGCGAGGCCGACATCAATTTGTGGGCAGCCTCGGCGGAACGCAAGGGCCCGCCACGCAAGTAGACGGCGCCGGCATGGCATGAAAGGAAACGGCGGGCTTTGCCCGCCGTTTCTGTTTTGAGAGCGGTGGCAGGCTCAGGGCTTGGCCGGCTTCTGAGCGGTGCCGACGCCCGCCTTGGGCTTTGCGGGCGCCGGCGTGGTCTTCATCTTCTCCTCGATCCAGCCGGAATAATTGGCCAGCCGCGTATAGATGCCGTAGGCGTTCTTGTGGCCGCAGGCCGCACTGCCGTCATTCGGCCCTTCGCCCCAGGAAACGACGCCAATCTGGACCGGGCCGTCGGCGCCGGCCATGAACAGCGGCCCGCCACTGTCGCCATTGCAGGCATCGCGCTCGCCGCTGGCGGTGCCGGCGCAGATCATGTTGCTGGTCAGCGGATCCGACATGTCGGCGGCAATGGCGCTGGCCGCCGCGTCGATGCCCTTTTCCGAATAGCGCATGCGGTGGGAGAGATCGCCAAGTGCCGCCTTCAGGTCGCGGGCGTAGATGTCCTTGATGCCGCTGTTGCAGGTCGCGTTCGGCTGCAGGTCGAGATCGGCGACCATCAGCGCCGTCGGGAAGGTGCCGTCCTGCATCTTGCCCCAACCGATGACCGTGGTCTTGCCGCTGTCTGGCGCTGCCTCATGGGCGACCTTGATCGTCGGCGCGTCCGCCGGCTCGGCCAGCCGGATCAGGCCGAGGTCGTTGTCCATCGTCTGCTCGCTGTAGCTCTCGTTGACGATGACCTCCACCGCCTTGTAGCGCTTGCCTTCGCCGAGATCGGTGGCGCCGGTGAGTACGGTAACCGCGCCGGCCGGGATCGGCCTGCCGTTGTCGACGAGGCAGTGCGCAGCCGTCAGCACCCATTGCGGCGCGATCAGGCTGCCCCCGCAGAATTGCGCGTCCGGCTGCGAGGCCGGGCTGGCGTCCAGCCTGTCGCTTGTCAGCAGCGCCACCTGGAAAGGAAAAGCGCCCTTCTCGGCCTCCTTGCCGCCATAGACGCGATCGGCACCGTCGGGGTTCTCGGCCTTGGCCTTGGCCCGTGCTTCCGCGACGCGCTTCATTGGCGAGACCGCCGCTTCCGGCCGGGCCGGCCCATCGGCAGCGTGGATGGCGTTGAGCGTCGCGAGCGCCGCGATGCCGGTCAGCAATGCTGTGGCGAGCGGCCTGAACCGATGGATGATGTTCACCATGACCTCCTGAGACGAACGTTCCCGAACAGGCCGGCCCGGCGCATGATCCGCTGCCGAGGCACTTCGAACGATCGGCCACGCAGCCCAGATCGGCGCGCGACCGGTCACAATACCGAAGTGCAACTACTGCTAATCGTGCCCGCGAGCAGAACCCGCTCAAAACCCTATAGCCCCCCACGGGCTACGTGGAAGCGATTTGTCGTTGCCAATGTTGGAATATTTTAGGCAGTATATCGCGCGGATGTTTTTGGCGGGGGCCTCAACTGACCGCGCGCAGCAATGTTCTGGTCGGCGGTTCCAAAGCTCGGTTTTGGGGCCACCACGATCTCGACAATATTTCTGTATCTTGATCCAGTCCTTGCTGACTTTTGGGAGAGTCTCACCGTGACAAAACTGACAAACACCATCATTGCGTCCGCATTTCTTTCCACCGCGATGTGGCTGGTGCCGGCCTTCGCCGCCGACCCCGGCACCGCGAATGCCGGCAATGGCGAAAGCATGCGCGATGGGGGATCGGGCGACTACACGCCGGGGCGGGCAAAGCCGATCGCGCCGCCGAAACTGACCGAGGACGAGGCCAGCCGCGCCGCGCCGCTCGCCGACGAGGACGCGGCGGTCAAGTCCTATGGCGTCGTGGGGCGTTCCGCCGACGGCAAGGAGATCAAGATCGAGGCGAACGAGGCGCTGAAGGAGCTGATCATTGAGGAGCTGAACGCGCCGGCCGACGGGCAGGGGTCCGACGCTTCCGGTCCACAGAACACCGAAGATCCGGGGCTGACTGAGGGCGAAACCGGTCGCCAGGTCTTCGGCACGGACGATCGCGAGCAGGTCAAGAACACCAAGACCTATCCGTTCTCGGCCATCGGCTACCTCGAAGCCAAGTCGCCCAAGACCGGCAAATACGGCAGCTGCTCGGCGACGCTGATCGGGCCGCGCACCGTGCTCACCGCGGCGCACTGCCTCTATAGCCATGAAGACGGCGCGTGGCTCGATGAATATCTGTTCGTGCCGGGCCTCAACGGCGGCACCGCCGACGACGCGCCGTTCGGCGCCTTCACCTATGAGAGCGCCTATATCCTGCAGGGCTTCATCGACAACTACCAGGGGTTTTACGGCTCGGTCGTGCCGTGGGATCTCGGCATCGTCACCCTGAAGCAGGACATTGGCACCAATCTCGGCTGGCTGGGCTATGCCAATTACGAGGATCTGGGCGATTTCACCGCCAACATCGTCGGTTATCCCGGCGACAAGTCGATGGGCACGATGTGGAAGGCAAGCTGCGAAGTGCACGCCGAGAACATCGGCACGGATTACTTCCAATATGACTGCGATACGTTCCCGGGCTCGAGCGGAAGCTCGGTCTACGCCTATGACAATGCCGCGAAGCAACGCGTCATCACCGGCGTCAACGTGGCCGAGGGCCCGGAAGCGAACACCGCGGTCAGGCTCAACGCCGCTAATGTCGAGTGGATCAACGGCCTCTACAAATAGGCCGGCTCAAATCTGCCTAACGGCTGCGTTGAACAGGCGGCGGGAACTCTCGCCGCCTTTTCGTTTCCGGGCGCCGCTCGACTGGCCGTTACTTGGACTGCGCCTCTGGCTGTCCCTGGCGCACATAGGCCTCGATCGCCGTGGCAAAGTTGGCTGAGCCGGCCTTGCGCTGCTTATCTATATAGCCGGCAAAGTAACTCCAGAAGGAAACGGCGTAGTCGCGAAAGTAGGCGTCCGCCACCTTGCGTGAACACAGGTCGCTCT